>WFSA01000001.1 GCA_015486215.1 Anaerolineae bacterium
CAATTGGCCGATGTCAATGCCCAACTCCAGCGCGTTCGTCGCCACCACGCCGCGAATCGCCCCGTCCCGCAGCCCGCGCTCAATCTCCCGCCGCTCCGACGGCAGATAGCCGCCGCGATACCCCGCCACCATCCCCCCCTCACCGCCGCGATACGCCAACTCTTCGCGCAAATAAGTCAGCAGCAGTTCCATCGTCTGCCGCGCACGGGCGAAGGTGATCGTTTGCACCCCCGCCCGCAAAAAGGTGACGGCCGTATCTTTGGCCGCCAATGTCAGACTGCCGCGCAAGCCCAACTCCTCATCGACGATGGGCGGCGTGTATAAGATGAACTGCTTTTCGCCCGTCGGTGCGCCGTTGTCGCGCTCGTCAATGAGGGTAAACAGCCGTTCCACAAGTCTTTCCGCATGTGCCTTAGGGTTGGCGATGGTCGCCGAGCAGCAGATAAATTGCGGATTACTGCCATAAAACGCGCACAAGCGACTGATCCGTCGCATCACATTGCCCACATGGCTGCCAAACACACCGCGATAGGTGTGAATCTCATCCAGCACGATGAAATCGAGATTGGCAAACAGCCCGCGCCAACTGGTGTGATACGGCAAAATGCCCGCGTGCATCATGTCGGGATTGCTGATGAGGATGCCGCCCGTCCGCCGAATTTTCGTCCGTCGGCTGGATGGAGTGTCGCCGTCATAACTGTTGACGGCAATTGGCAAATCGCCCGCGCCGATCAACGCCTGCGCCTCCGCCAATTGGTCGTGCGCCAACGCCTTCGTCGGGAACAAATACAGGGCGCGGCTGGCGGGATGGGCGAGCAGCCGCTCCATCACGGGAATGGTGTAGCAGAGCGATTTGCCCGACGAGGTGGCGGTGGCGATGACGCTGTTTTCGTGGTTGAAAACGGCCGTTATCGCCTTCACCTGATGGCTGTACAACGCATCAATCCCCCGCCCGCGCAATGCGGCCTGCAATGCGGGGTTGATGGCCGTCGCCAACCTCCCCATCCGCGCCCCCCGCGCTGGAATCCGCTTCCACGCCGCCACACCGCCCATAAAGTCGTCATTCTGACGTAACTTCGTTAAAATCGCTAATAAACTCATACAAGAATTGTACACGGAGGCGGCGGGGTTGCGAAGGGTAGCCAAGTTGCAGGATATTTACACATTCCGTAGCCCCACCGCTCCGCCTAAATTATGACTATTAATAAACGGCCGTTGGCCGCCGATGATCTATACAGATTCAAACTCGTTTCCGATCCGCAACTGTCACCCGATGGGGAGCAGATTGTGTTCACGGTACAGCGGGTAGACCGCCTGACCGAGAAAAAATATACAAATTTATGGCTCGTCCCCGCCACAAGCGGCGATCCGCGCCCGTTGACATATGGCGATCATATTGATTCACAGCCGCGATGGGGGAAAGACGGCCATTCCATCTATTTCCTCTCCAACCGCGCTAATGAGAAGCAGCCGCAACTATACACGCTCTCGCTTGATGGTGGTGACGCACGGCCGTTGACCGATATGCAGGGCAGTTTTGGCAGCTTTTCCTTCTCTCCCGACGGGACGCAGATCCTTTTACAATTTCGTAAAAAGGATGCGGATGCCATCACCCGTGAGAAGGATGAGCAGGCCAAAAAGTTGGGCATAGTCGCCCGTCACATCACCGATTTGACATACAAAGTAAACGGCGCAGGCTATCTGCCCGCCGAAAAATGGCATATTTGGACGGTAAATACGGACAGCGGCGAAGCGATACAAGTGACGGACGGCCGTTTTCATGAAACATCCCCCATCTGGTCACCAGATGACCGCCGCATCCTTTTCGTCTCCAATCGCAGCGACAATCCCGATCTGCAAATTGATGCTGATGAGCTTTACACCATCACCCCCGATGGTAAAAATATGCGCGAACTGCCCGCCCATGATGGCGGCAAACAGAATCCTGCCATCGCGGCTGACGGCCGTGTCGCCTATCTTGGCCGCGCCTATCCACGTCATTTTGAGCAAAACGACTGCCTCTTCGTGAGCGATGGAGAGGAGATCATCAATCGCTCGCAGCCATTCGATTTACACCTCTCTTCATCCTCGACCCTGTCCGATACGGGCAGCGAGATGCCTTCTGCCTCGCCAGTTTGGAGGACAGATGGAACGGCCGTTTATGCCATCGCCGCCACGCACGGCAATCAGCATCTCATCGCTTTTGACGGCGAAAGAGCGGAAACCATCATCGGCGGAAACGGCTGTATTGACGCATTCACTTTTGATACATCCCAGAAAAAAGCGGCCTATTTATGGGGCGGCGTTGACAAAATCAGCAATATCTGGCTGCACGACATGGTGACAGGAAAAAGCCGTCAACTCACCCGCTTCAACGCCGATCTATTCGCCGAAATCAAGTTAGGGCAGGTCAAAAAAGTCAGCTTCGCTGGGGGGGACGGGGGCAGTCTGGACGGCTGGATCACCTTCCCTCCCGACTTTGATCCTGCCCAGACGTACCCCTCTATCATGGAAATTCATGGCGGGCCGATGGCACAATACGGTCACGCTTTTATGCACGAATTTCACTATTTAGCGGCGCAAGGATATGTCGTTTACTGGAGTAATCCGCGCGGCAGTCAAGGGTATGGGGATGCGTTCGCCTCTGCCATTTATGGGCGATGGGGGACGGTTGATTATGATGATATTATGGCGTGGGCAGACTTTATGGAAGCACAGCCATACATCGATCCTGACCGCATGGGGGTGACGGGCGGCAGCTACGGCGGCTATATGACCAGCATGATTATCGGGCGCACGGATCGCTTCAAAACGGCCGTTGCCCAGCGCGTCGTCAGCAATAACATCAGCATGTATGGTGCCAGCGATATGAATTGGATGACCGAACTCCTCTTTGGTGAAGAGTCCGCCCCATGGGATAACGTTGAAGCGTATTGGAAAATATCGCCGATGCGTTTCATCGGCAACGCCAAAACGCCAACCCTCATCATTCACAGCGAACAAGATTTGCGCTGTCCACAAGAGCAGGGAGAACAAGTTTACGTCGCCTTAAAACGGATGGGGGTGGAAGCAGAGATGGTTTTGTTCCCCGAAGAAGCGCATGGATTATCGAGAAACGGCCGTACAGATCGCCGCGTCGTCCGTCTAAAACATATCAAACGATGGATGGATAAGTTCCTGTAGTGTGACTACAGCAGATTATAGAAATAAACAGATGTTTTCTCGACTGCTCCATCCGTTTATTTCTATAATCCGTTGTTGTCACCCCAAAACACGGAACAAAAAAAATCCGCGTTCATCCGCAAAATCCGCCCCATTCGCATCCCCCCCCGCCCCGCCTCATAAAAAACAATCCGCAGGTTTCGCAGATTAAAAAAGTAAAAAAATCTGCGCCGATCCACGAAACCTACAGATCTCTTTTCCCACTCAACCCAGATTAGATCAAGAGAATAGACTTTTTTCAACAGCGTCTTATAATCTCTCTGCAATCAATTACCCATATATTTTGGTTCTTCAGGTTTTCCCATGAAATCGTCATGCGTAGGGGCTTATCCTTGTGGTCGCCCTCAACTAGGCAGGCACAAGGCCGCGCCCCTGCAGCGCACAATCACGGGAATTGCCGCAGAATCCTATTTCTACCTTGATACGTATCTTCTCAGTATTCTGGGGAGACTTGACAAATTTTCCTAATGATACTCGTGTAAAATAAAGTGCTGATGAAATTTGTCAAGTCTTGTCCACGATTTATTGAGAAGACACCTTGATACGATCTAATGAACAGAACCCGCTACCGCTTTTTTATCCTTCTATTTATCAATGCACTGTTATTCAGCGGCACTCTGCTGTGGAACGGCCGTTCCCATCAAGAAACCATCACCCTCGCCGTTGCCAAAGGGAAAGCGATCTACGACATGACCGCCCTCTCCGAAATGCCGCTCAATATCCCTGCCGCCGAACAGATCGCCCGCGCAGCCGCCCCCATCCAACAATTGATGGACGGCAAAGCGGTCGAATTCGTCAATGCCATGCCGTTAGCCGCTGGCGAAGCCCGCCATTGGCAGAAAGATGGCTGCGGGCGCGGCAATTGCGCCCATGTCATCTTCTACAACGATGATGACGGCGGCACGATCAACGCCATCGTCAATATGGATGAGGGAAAAGTGGTCGGCGAGTGGGAAGATGCGTATGCACGGCCGTTAGGCAGCGAATATATCCTGCCCAAAGCGTTCGCCATCGCCGCCGCCGATCCGCAGGTAACGGCCGTTCTCGGTGAGATCGGCGACGCAGACCCCGCGATGATCCCGATGTCCGCATGGCTCTCCGATGGCAGCTGCAAAGAGCAATGGTGCGTCAATCTCACCTTCCACAGCCCCAACGGGGACGGGCGCGTCTTCCACATCTTTGTCAATATGGAAGAAGAGAACGTCGCCCGCACCTTCTACACGCGCGGGCGCAAAGAAATCGCCGTCGCCGCCCCGCCGCCCCAGCGCAATGCGTACACCGATGGCTGTAACGCGCAGTACGGCTGGGATGTGTGCTGGGAAATGACGGCACATGACGGCATTGATTTTAGGGAGGCGAGTTTTGGGGGAACGGCCGTTTTCGACAGCATCAAAATCGGTCAAGTCGAAGCGTGGTATCCCAGTTGGCCCGGCGGCTATCGAGACGAGATCGGCTTCCGCTCCTCCGTCCCCCCCTACGGCGGCACCGATGTCAACGACTTGGGCGACGGCTTTGAAGTGCGCCAAATTTTCACCGAATTCAGCCATTGGCCAAACTGCATCTGCTGTTATCGGTACGAAGAAATTCTCCGCTTTTATGAAGATGGCAGTTTCGAGACCAATTTCGTCTCGCACGGGCCGGGCTGTGACGATTTATCCGTCTACCGCCCCTTTTGGCGCATCGACATGGCCTTAGACGGGCGCGGCGGCGATGAAACATGGCTGTGGCAAGACAATGCGTGGACGGCCGTTGAGCGCGAAACAGAGCTGCACCCATTCGTTGACACCGTCTCCCCCGAAGGGGATAAAATCGCCCTCTTTGATGGTGACACCCATTATCGCTGGCATATGACACGCACCGATCCGTTAGGATTGGATGAGGCGTATCTCTTTTTGACACAATTCAAAGCGGGCGAGGAAGGGGACGCGCCCATCGTGACCGGGCCGGGCGACACCTTCCAGCCGCCACGCCAATGGATGAACGACGAGCCGCTGACCGATCCCGTCATCTGGTGGGTTCCGCTCTTGAAGACCAAGCAGAGCGCACCCCTCTGGTGTTCGCCCGACCCAGAGCCGGGCATCAATCAATGCGACACCAGTCTGCGGGCAAGGCCGGCAGGCGAACTGCGCCAGCCGACAGCGGAAGAGTTGGAAGCGATGGCCGCCATCCCCACCGCCACTCCCGTGCCGACCGCTCTCCCCATGCCAACCTCCACCCCTCGCGCCGTCGCTGGCGAAACGGCCGAAGAGTATATTCTCAACGCAGGCTGCGGCTCCTGCCACAAAATCGGCAGCTTGGGCGAAGCGCATAAAGTCGGGCCGGATTTATCCATGATCGGATTGACGGCTGGCGAGAAGATTGACGGCCTGTCGGCAGCCGATTATCTGCGTCAATCCATTCTCGAACCGAATGCATTCATCGCCCCCGATTGCCCCAACGCCGCCTGCTTAGCCAATATCATGCCCCGCGATTACGGCTCCCGCCTAACGCCCGATCAGATAGAGAAAATCATCAATTATTTGCTGTCCGAAATGGTGAACGAGGTGCAAATCGTGGGCGAAAATGAGCCTACGCCCGATCCCTCATCCGTCCTCTCCCCTCCCTACGAGCCGACAAATCGTCAAAACGGGATGGCGATTCAACTCACGCTGCTGCTGATGACGTTTATGTTGACAGTTTTCTTATTGATGAAAACGGGGGATAAGTAAACATTTATTTCCCTAACGGAATAAACAGCAATTGGTGATAAACGGGGCCGTTTCCATCTCTTGAGCCAACACCACCGCATCAACCATATATGAATACACCAAGGGAAGGTTCGTTTTTAACTTTGGACTTTCAGGTGACAGGCACTTGGCAAGTGCCTGTCACCTTGGCCACAATTATTTACGAGTTTTCCCCAAGCAGGTAGATACTGTTAATCAACGCATGATAAATGGTAGAAAAAGATCTGTCCCAAGTACCACAATCGTCTGTGATTCTGTTTGCTCATTCCCCGCATTATCCATCGCTACAACCATCAACAAGCTGTCCCCGACAGGTGGTATAGTTGTTTCCGTAACCATCTCGCCATTTAACATAGCCGTTAACGAATCCAATCCGCTTAAACCATCTGTCGCTGAAAAATATTGTGTCAAATCAATTGGGTGTGTTTCAAATGAGTTGAGCCAAAGTGATTGTCACGGGGCGAACGGACTTGGTTTACCCAAAACTTTGTGCCCCGTGACTGTCACTTCTACTGAAATGAAACACACCCAAATCAATTGAGCGACGATTAAGTGCTGTGAATATAGGTATCGGCACAAACTGAATCACTGGCGCATCCAAATCAACTGAAACCGTGAATACCTGCGTTTCCTCCACATTATCCGTACGATCTATGGCTCGATACAAAAGCGTATATACCATACTGCGTACAGTATTCTGGGGAGACTTGACAAATTTTCCTAATGATACTCGTGTAAAATAAAGTGCTGATGAAATTTGTCAAGTCTTGTCCACAATTTATTGAGAAGATACGGTAGAAGGAAGAAAGAGGCACAAACACATTGAATATAAGAAAATGCCCGTTCTAATGCCGAAACGGGCATTTTCCCTTTCTTAGGAATGAGGATTTATTTAACTACCAAAGTTATCATTCCCACGAAGGCAGGAATCCATGGTTTCCCAGAC
>WFSA01000002.1 GCA_015486215.1 Anaerolineae bacterium
ATCCCTGCCAGCCCAACCCCATCAGAGCCATTGGCGGCAATGGTAAACGGCCGTCCCATCCTCCTTGCAACCTATGAACAAGAGTTAGCCCGCCGTCAGCAGGCACAGCCAGACGAAACTGTCGGGCGTGCCGTGCTGGATACACTTATCGAGCAAGAGATTATTTTGCAAGCGGCCGAAGAGCAGGGTATTACCGTGCCAACGGCCGTTGTTGATGCCCGTTTAGCCGAGTTAAAAGCAAAAAGCGACAATTTTGAAGCGTGGCTGGTCGCCAATCAATGGGAGTCAGAAGAGGCATTCCGCGACGTGTTGGCTGACGAGATAGTAGTCGGACTGCTGGCCGATGCCGTCACCGCCGACGTGCCATATACCGCTCCCCATGCCCGCGCCCGCATCATCCAATTGGCTAACGCCGCCGATGCACAATCCGTCTTGGCAGAACTGGCAGCAGGGGCAAAGTTCAGCACGATGGCACAATATCACTCCATCAATAAAGCGACCGCACCCAATGGAGGAGATATAGGCTATTTTGCTCAAGGCTCGCTCACCATTCCCGAAGTGGAAGCGGCGGCGTTTGGATTAGAATTGAATGCGTACAGTGATTTGATTACAGTAACAGCAGGGGATGGAACGCAGGCGTTTTATCTGGTACAGTTAGTTGATCTTGATGAGCAACGGCCGTTGACTGCCGAAATGCGCTACCCCTTATTGACCGCACGCTTTGATGCGTGGCTGGCACAGAAATGGGGAGAAACGGCCGTTGAGCGGTTCATCGAAAAATAAAACTTACATACTTGCAAACATGCAGCTTGCACACTCGTAATTTGCAGTTTGCAACAAAGGACACAATATCATGAGCAGAAAATCGAAAAAAACGGGCGTTAGTCTCCTCAATATCCTATCCCTTGCCCTGCTGCTATTTACCTGCATAGTCGGCCTCCTCATTATGCTTGTTTTGGCTAAACCAGAACTAATGGCAAACGTCTCTTTACCCGGAGCGTCAGACAACGCAGCACCGACAGCAGAATCCATTCCCACGATGGAAGCGGTCGCTCTTATTCCTACCATACCGCCATCCGCTACCCCCAATCGGTTAGCTCCAACATTCACCCCATCAAGCGAAGAGATGATGCCAACCTCTACCCGCAAACCATTTTCTACATTGTCCGCTTCGACTACGCCAACGCTCACTCCCATCCTTCCCTCTAAAACACCGACAAAAACACCGACGAGTACGCCATCAAATACGCCAACAAGTACACCATTTGGCCCAACTATCACCCCCAGCCCCACCCGCTCCCAATATCAGTTCACCAAAACAGATGCCAGCCCCCTCTATTTGATAAATTTTGCCAATACAGCCAAATGTAATTGGATGGGTATGGCCGGCGAAGTGATCGATTTACAAAAACATTTTGTGGTCACAGGGATGTATAGAGTGCATGTGTGGGGGAACGGAATAGATGAACGTGCCTTAGTTGGCGGCGCAGCTGCATACAGCCCCTCTGGCTGGGAGCAGTTCCTCGACAGTAAAACTTCTGCCCGCGCCTATAATGTGCAATTAGAGACGGTGAGCGGAACGGCCGTTTCTCAAGTATACTCCATCACCACCCGTGATGATTGCAACCAAAATTTAATACGCATTGATTTCATACAAAACCATTAAAATTAAAAAGAAATAATGGATAATGAGGTGAGTACCCCAATTACCCATTATCCATTATCCATTTTTATGTTCCACTTCCTCGTCCAAATTTATTACGAAGATACTGACCACTCAGGCTTTGTCTACCATGCAAATTATCTCAAATACTTTGAGCGAGCGCGTGAACATGCTATCGGCAAAGAGCTGTTGCAGCACTACTGGTTTGATGATGGGATCGGCTTTGTCGTTTATGAGGTAGACATGCACTTTACGGCGGGCGCAGAGTTTGGCGACATACTGGACATCCGCTCCACCTACACATGGGAGAGCAAATACCGCATCATTTGGCATCAAGAAGTGTGGCAAAGTGAAAAGGTGAAAGCGGCCGTTAAAGCCAATATTCACATGGTCTGCATTGACCGCAATCGCAAACCAATCCCCATCCCCCGCATCCTTGAGTAACCGCTTATATCAGTGCAAGCAGTGTCCTATTTTTCTTTATCTCATCGGTTGCTAGAAAGGGCACAAAAATACAATATACTATGTCTGGAATCTTTGGACTATTCAACATTATCTCCCTTTTCTATGTGTTTAAGGGCTTACAGATAGCGATCAAAGTCGGGCGTGAATTTTCTTCCTTGCGTCAAGAGCCGCTGACCCCTGCCAAAAAAAATCTCGCTGAATCTGCCTCTTTCTTCCTCGCTGTCCCCCCTGCCGTTGCCCTCCATGAATTTTTCCACGCGCTGGCAACATGGGCGTTTGATGGCAAAATTGTTGATTTTGGATATGGCGTTTTTTGGGGATATGTCGTTCCCGTCGGTGATTTTTCGGCTGGGCAGGATTGGTTTATCTCTCTAGCTGGCACGCTGGGCAATTTGGTTTTTGGAGCGGGATTATGGTTCATCCTGCGCTCTAATCGTTCCAGCACGTTCCGCTATTTTGGCTTACGGGCATTCCGTTTCCAAATTTATTTTGCCCTGCTGTATTACCCCATCCTCTCCATTTTCATCCCCAATGGAGCCGATTGGCGAGTGATTTATGATTTTAGGGCAACGCCGATATTGTGCGGCATAACGGCCGTCATCCACCTCCCCATCCTCTATCTATTTTGGAAAGCAGACAGGAACGGCCGTTTTGAACAACCCGCCTTTTCCACCATTGAAGCCCAAAAACAGTTTGAATATGTGGAGCAAACGGCCGTTTCCTCTCCATCAAATATAGAAATCCAACATCAATACATTGACATTCTTCGACGCAGTGGAATGAATAATAAAGCCGAACAACAAGCAAAACAATTGCTCCAAGAACATCCAAATGACAGCATCGCCCATCTACAACTCGCCCTGCTACTCCGCGACAAAAACAGAGGAATCAATAAAGAAAGCTATACTCACGCGCAAAAAGCATTAACAGAAGGAATCACCCCAAAACAAGCCAAATTCGCCCATCTACTAGTTGGACAATACTACTTGACGGTAAACAAAGCTGAAGAGACAATCAGTGAGATGGACAAAGCGTTAGCATTAGCAGAGAAAGTAGAATCATCTCCATCAGAACGCGCTGCCCTATTACTATTACGGAGCAAAGCACACCGTCATCACAATCAGTTAATGCAAGCACAACAAGATATCGAAACAGTGACCGCCATCGCGCAACAACTTGGCGACAACAAACTGCTTTCCCAATGTAAAAACGAAATGAATGTAATTGCAAAACATAAGCGATAAACACACATAATTGTTCATCGCCAATCGCTAATGGAGGTGATGTCTAACGATAAACTATATTCCATACTTTATGACTATCCCATTGAAACAATAAGGCACTTTGCATAACTACTCAGCCTATCAATTATTTCACCACAAAAAAGCAAAGATCACAAAGAAAATCTTAAAAAACTTCGTGTTCCTCGTGTCTTTGTAGTTAACTTGGACAATGGCTAAGCAGTTACCATTTTGCCGACAATTACCCTATATTTAAGGAGAAAAATGAAGAAATCAAGAGTTTTAACCCTATTTGTACTGCTGTTTGCCATGATTTTTACATTGGCAGCGTGCAGCGATGAACCCGCAGCAGAACCAGAAGCAAAACCCGCCGCCGAAACAGAAGAAACGGCCGTAGAAGAAGTAGAACAAGCAGCAGAAGCAACAGAGGTCGAAGAAGTAGCAGAAGCAACAGAAACCACCACCGAAGAAAGCAGCGACAAATACCAAATCCCCGCCGCCGAAGACGGAAAATACAACGTCGCCTTCGTCTACGTTGGCCCCCACGATGATGGCGGCTGGACACAAGCACACGACGTTGGCCGCGTGTATGTTGAAGAAAATGTAGCCGACGTACACACCGCCTACATCGAACTCGTCGCCGAAGGCGCAGATGCTGAACAAGTCATCCGCTCCCTCGCCCGCAAAGGATTCGATGTCATCTTCACCACCTCCTTCGGCTACATGGACGCATCCGAACTCGTCGCCGACGAATTCCCCAACATTGACATCGTTCATCTCACCGGTTTCAAAGCCAACGGCGAAAACTTTGGTAACCTAATGGGCGCAATGGAAGATATGAAATACCTGGCTGGTATGCTCGCCGGCTCCCGTGCGATGGTTGATGGCAATCCCAAATTGGGCTATATGGCAACCTTCCCCATCCCCGAAGAACTCCGCTTAGGCAACGCCTTCGCACTCGGCGCACAAGAAACCTGCCCCGACTGTACCGTTGATGTCCGTTGGCTCAACACATGGCACGATCCGATTTTGGAACAAGATGCGGCCAAGTCTCTGTTTGACAGTGGCGCACAAGTCGTCATGACTGGTGCCGACACCCCCGCTTCTGCTGAAGCAGCTCCCGAAGGCAAATGGGGCATCACCTACGACTACTCCGAAAATTGTAAAGTAGACGCTTGCCTCACCTCCATGTACTGGAACTGGGGTCCCGAATACGCCCGCATCGTAGAAGCATCCCGCGATGGCACATGGAAAGGCGGCTGGGAATACTTCGACGCTAACACTGGCGCGATGGGCTTATACGGCTTCATGGACGGCGAAACGATGCAGCCCGGCGTTGCCGATCTGCCCGCCGAAGACATCGCTATGGTCGAAGACACCTTAGCACAAATGCTCGCTGGCGAGTTCGACCGCTTCGACGTGTTCACAGGCCCCATCACCGACAATCAAGGTAACGTCATCGTCGCCGAAGGCGAAACCCTCGACCAGGAAGACCTCGACGGTTTCCAACAATTCGGCGCACCTTGCGAAATCTGCATGTACTGGTGGAATGAAAACATCACCGCCGAACTGCCCTCGCTTGATTAACTTTTAGTAACTATACAGGTGTCATTCCGAATCCCGAAAGGGTGAGGAATCTTACGCTCGCAAGTGTAAAGATTTCTCCCTCTGGTCGAAATGACACACCTATATTGTTACAACTTTTAAGAGATTCGGAGATTTGGAGAGTAAGAGATTGGATGATTCGATATATCCAATCTCTACTCTCCAATCTCCAAAAAAGTTTGCCCCAGCGAAGGTACGAGCAGGCATGACGGATGAAGATGGAAGCAAACAGGTTGTGTTGCTCGAATGGAAATGTCAGGAAACTTACTGAGAGGTGGTAAATAATGAACGCAACTACAATTACAAAAATGGAAATCATGAGTGATTTATTCATTCTTCCAGATAATCAGTTAGATAAAGTACGGACATATTTGCGCTCTCTTTTAGAAGAAGTTAAAGCCGCATCCGCAAGCAGCGATAATTTGTATGGGATGTGGTATGGGACGGGATTTGAGAATATCACAGACTTGGATGCCGAGGTGAAACAGATTCGGCAAGAAATGAGTGCTTCAATTTTAGAGCGGGAGCTTTAAGATGCAGTATTTAGTTGATACGGTTGGTTTGGTGCGCCATTTTACGAAAAACGGCCGTATGGGACAGAAAGCAGGCCATATTCTCAAAAATAGCAGTGGACTGGTCGTTTCTGTCATCAGCCTGATGGAGATTATGTATTTGGCAGAAAAGCATCGTATTTCATAAGTCCTGATATTCTTCAAGTGGCGGAAACGATAGATTTTTATGAATTACATGACCGATTAATTCTTGCCACCGCAAAACGGCATGGAATAAAAGTTATCTCAAGCGATAGCGCATTTAGCGAGGTTGAAGGAATAGAAACGGTGTGGGATTAGAATCCACGCCCTCTTCCTTCCTCGCTTGCAGGAATAAATTATGACCGACACACCGTATGCCGTTGAAATGAAAGATATTGTGATCCGTTTTCCGGGCGTTTTGGCAAACGACCGCGTGAACTTGACCTTGAAAAAGGGGGAGATTCACGCCCTTTTGGGTGAGAATGGGGCGGGCAAAAGCACGCTTATGAATGTGCTGTCGGGGCTGTACAAACAAACCTCTGGCACGATTAAGGTGCATGGCGAACCTGTCAGCTTTAGCTCGCCAAAGGATGCGATCAAGGCGGGGATTGGCATGGTGCATCAGCATTTTATGCTGGTGCCGACGCAAACCGTCACCGAAAACATCCTGTTGGGGCTGAATGAGCCGCGTTTTTTCATGAATATAAAGAAGTACGACCAGAAAGTCCTTGATTTGCAGGATCAGTTTGGCTTGCGGGTTGATCCGACGATGAAAATTTGGCAGTTGTCGGTGGGGGAGCAGCAGCGGGTTGAGATTTTGAAAACGCTGTATCGCGGGGCTGATATTTTGATTATGGACGAGCCAACGGCCGTTCTCGCCCCGCAAGAAATAGATGAATTGATGGAAACAATGCGTTCCATGACTAAAAAAGGCAAATCGATCATCTTTATCAGCCACAAATTGCAAGAGGTAACGGCCGTTGCCGACCGCCTAACCGTCCTCCGCAAAGGCGTAGTCACCGCCGAAGGAATGAACGTTGAAGGATTAACACGGCAAAAATTGGCACAGCTCATGGTTGGGCGCAACGTCATGTTCAGCGTACAAAAAGAACTGCAAGAGCCGGGCGACATTGTACTATCTGTCAACGATATTAAAGCAGACAACAATAAAGGAGTCCCCGCCCTGCGCGGCTTGTCGCTCAATGTTCGCAGCGGCGAAGTGTTAGGCATTGCCGCTATCGCTGGCAACGGCCAAAGCGAACTAGCCGAAGTAATTACCGGCTTGCGCCCATGCAAAAGCGGCAGCATCAAAGTCAGCGGCAAAGAGATCGCCAATCAACCTCCCAGTGCCGCCATCAAGAGCGGCGTAGCCCATGTGCCAGAAGACCGTACCAAAGTTGGTTCCGCTCCCAGCTTATCCATCACCGATAACAGCATCATGAAAAATTACCGTCATGATCCTATCGGCAACGATTGGAGCATCAATTACCCCAAAGCACATGAGTACGCACGCGGACTAAAAGAGAAATACGGCGTTTTAGCTCCCAATGTACGAACGATGGCACGTAAATTATCAGGCGGCAATTTGCAAAAAGTGATTCTAGCGCGTGAAATCTCTTCGGAACCGACATTGATGATCGCCGTGCAGCCGACACGCGGATTAGATGTAGGCGCGATTGAATCCATCCAACATCTGATTTTAGAACAGAGGAAAGCGGGAACGGCCGTACTCCTCATTTCCGAAGAGTTAGAAGAACTATTCGCCCTCAGCGACCGTATCGCCGTCATCCACGATGGCGAACTAATGGGCATCATGCCCGTCGCCGAAGCATCCGTAGAAAAAATCGGTTTAATGATGACAGGAGAGAGAATAATGAACAAGGAATAATAAATAATGAACAATGAATAATGAAGTTTCCCCCCTTACTCATTGTTCCTTGCTCATTACTCATTGCTCATTGTTCCTTGCTAGGAAATGGTTATGGCTTATAAATTACTTATCGAAAAACGTTCGGCTGATATTCCAAAATGGCTGCCAGCAGCCACCTCCATCGGTTCTGTCATTATCGCCTTTTTGATTAGCGGCATTTTGCTCAAAATCATTGGCGGCGATCCCATTCGCGTCGGCAAATTCTTCTTTGAAGCGA
Organism: Anaerolineae bacterium; assembly: GCA_015486215.1. Classification (GTDB taxonomy): domain Bacteria; phylum Chloroflexota; class Anaerolineae; order Promineifilales; family Promineifilaceae; genus S016-13. Next base: position 7,655 of record WFSA01000002.1, read on the forward strand.
CTTTTGGCTCATGGGCCGCTATCTCCGACACCTTAGTCAAAGCGACACCGCTCATCCTCGTTGGGCTGGCGTGCGCCGTCGCCTTCAAAATGAAACTGTGGAACATCGGCGCAGAAGGACAATTTTACATCGGCGCATTTGCAGCCAGCCTCGTTATTTTAGTCCCCCTCGTCACTCCCGAAACACCAAAATGGATCGTCTTGGGCGCGATGATGGTAATGGGCATGATCGGCGGCGCAATTTGGGGATTTGTACCCGGCTACCTAAAAGCACAGTATCAAGTCAATGAAATCATTACCACATTGATGTTAAATTACGTCGCTGTTTTATCCAATAATTTTTGGATTTTTAACAAATGGAGCGACGCAGGATTCCAAATGACCCCCACATTTGAAAAAACAGCATGGCTGCCCCGCCTGACCGATTACGCCCGTGAATACACAGGCTTTTCGGGCATGACGCTCCATTTGGGCTTTATTATCGCCCTTGTTGCCGTCGTCATCGTTTGGTGGATTTTAGAGCGCAGCCGCTGGGGCTACGAGATCAAGCTCATCGGTGACAATCCACATGCAGCCGAATACGCAGGGCTGAACATCAAACGCAATATCATTTTGGTGATGATGTTCTCTGGTGCGCTGGCCGGTTTGGCAGGCATGGTGGAGGTGACGGGCGTTGTCCATCGCTTACAAGAGCGCATCTCTCCGGGCTACGGCTTCACAGGCATCATCATCGCATGGCTGGCGAAGCTAAACCCATTTGCCATCATCATCGTCTCTATTCTGTTTGGAGGATTGATTGTCGCTGGGCGCGAAATTCAGCCATCTGGCTTGTCACAACTACTGCAAGGCATCATCCTATTTATGGTCATCAGCAGCGATGTGTTGCTACGCTACTCCATTCGGCTGGTAAAAAGCGAAGAGTAAAAACATGTAAAAAAAGGCGTGCTTCATGCTAGAAAAGCCAGACTTCTGAAGAAGTCTGGCTTTTTTATTTCTTGACCATATCTGCATATGTATGTAGAATTATTCATAATTGCTCAGATATACACAGATTTTTAACACACCAGAGACGAGAGATAAAGATAAAAAGAACACTGTCTCCATCTCTACACTCTATCTCTAGCTACCTATGAACACAACAGAACTGCTTGCAAAGTACGACATTCCCGCCCCGCGCTACACCAGCTACCCCACTGTCCCCTATTGGTCAGACAACCCCACCGCCGACCAATGGACGGCCGTTTTACAAAAAGTCTTCCAACAAAACCCGCAAACCGCGTGGTCAATGTACATCCACGTCCCCTTTTGCGAATCCCTTTGCACCTTTTGCGGCTGCAACACCTTCATCACCAAAAACCACGCCAACGAAGCCAGCTACACCGATGTCATTCATAAAGAGTGGCAGCTTTATTTAGAAAAAATCCCCCAATTGGCTGCCGCGCCCATCCGCCAACTCCATTTGGGCGGCGGCACACCCACCTTTTTCTCGGCCGACAGTTTGCGCCGCCTGTTGCGCCCGCTGATGGATCAATTGACAATGGACAACGGCCGTTTTGAAGGATCAATCGAAGTCGGCCCCCGCCTCACCAGTCGGGAACAGTTAGTCGCCCTGCGTGAACTCGGCTTCCAGCGGCTCAGCATGGGCGTGCAAGATTTCAATCCCGAAGTCCAACGACTCATCAATCGCATCCAGCCCTACGAAATGACCTGCGATCTCACCATCGCCGCCCGCGAAGTCGGCTTTGAGTCGGTCAATTACGACCTCATCTTCGGCTTACCCGCGCAGACCAAAGAGAGCTTTACCAAAACGATTGACACCACCATCGCCCTGCGCCCTGACCGCATCGCCTTGTACAGTTTTGCTTTTGTCCCTTGGGTCAAAAAAGCGCACCGCCTCTTCACCAAAGAAGATTTGCCGCACGGAGCCGAAAAACGCGCTCTATACGAACTGTCGCGCGAAAAATTGATCGCCGCTGGCTACGTCGAACTCGGCTTAGACCATTTCGCTCTCCCCGACGATTCCCTCTACACGGCGTACACCCAAAACAAAATGCACCGCAACTTCATGGGCTACACCGACCAGCGCACCGACGTAATGCTCGGCTTGGGGGTCAGTTCCATCTCTGAAGCCCCGACCTGCTTCCATCAAAACAAGAAAGGGTTGAATGAGTACAAGCGAACGGTGATGAACGGCCGTTTACCCACCATGCGCGGTCATCTTCTCACCGACGAAGACCAGCAGCAGCGCGAACAAATCCTGCAATTTATGACCCAGCAGCGCGTCACCCTGCGCGACACTGCCCAAGCCGCCGATGCCCGCGCCTATTTGTCCGAATTATTAGACGACGGCCTCGTAGAAATCGACGGGCTGGAGATGCGAATGACCGAACGCGGACGGCCGTTCCTCCGCAACGCCGCCATCACCCTTGACATGCGCCTGCGCCGCAACAAACCAGACACGCAACTGTTTTCGCAGGCGGTTTAAGTAGAGATGAGAGATAGAGATAGAGAGGAGAAGTGTTTATGCCCCATATTTCTTTGATTGGCCTGAGTTATAAAACGGCACCGATTGCGGTACGGGAGCAGTTGAGTTGTGTTATTGCCGATCTGCCGGCGGCGGCATTGACGGCAACGTCCCGTTTTAGCGGCTTGCGCGAAGTTGTCGTGCTGTCTACCTGCAATCGGGTGGAACTTTACGCTGCTTTTGAAAATGTGGGTGACCATGCGGGGGTGATGGGGGTACTGTTAAGCGAGATTACAGGGGTGAAAACGGCCGTTTTCCTCCCCAACAGCTACCAACTCAACGATCAAGCCGTCACCCATCACCTCTTTCGCGTCGCCGCCGGGCTGGAATCGCTGGTGCTGGGCGAGCCGCAGATTTTGGGGCAGGTCACGCAGGCGTACACCGCCGCCGTCGCCGCCAAAACGATTGGCGACACGCTGGACGCGCTTTTCCGCGCCGCCATTCGCGTGGGCAAACGGGCGCGGGCAGAAACGGCCGTCAGCCGCAACCCGATGTCCACCAGCTCGCTCGCCATCGCCCACGCCGAAAAGCGGCTGGGCGATTTGCGTCACAAGCAGATTTTGCTCGTCGGCATGGGGGAGATGGGGCGATTGGCTCTCAAACGATTAAAAGCACGCGGCGCAAAACAAATCACCCTCATCAACCGCACCGACAGCCGCGCCGTCGCCCTTGCTGCCGCCCATCACATCGCCCATCACCCCTTCGCCGCCCTGCCCGCCGCCCTCGCCGATGCCGATGTCGTCATCAGCGCGACCAGTTCCCCCGCCGCCGTCCTCACGGGCGCGATGGTTGCGGGCGCGATGGCAGATCGCCGCCGCCCGCTCATCCTGCTCGACATCGCCGTCCCCCGTGACATAGACCCCGCCGCCCGCGCCATCCCCCATGTGGAATTGACCGACGCGGACGAGCTGCAAAGCAGTCTCGACGAAGCGTTGGCCGCCCGCCAGCAGGAACTTCCCAAAATCGAAGCGATCATCCGCGAGGAGGAGACGGTATTGACGGCAAAATGGCGCATGAATACGGTCAAACCGCTCATCATCGGCCTGCGAAGCCGCGCCGACCGCATCCGCCAAAGCGAATTAGAGCGCGTCTTCCCCAATATGGACAGCATAGACCCCAAAACACGCCAACAATTGCAATACTTTTCCCGCGCTCTCATCAATAAACTGCTCCACGAACCAACCGTCCGCCTAAAAGCACGCGCCGCCGACGCAGAAACGGCCGTCTACGCCGACGCAATCACGGACTTATTTGATCTAAACAACCAGACACCATGACCATCCTCACCATCGGCTCCCGCGTTTCCAAATTAGCAATGTGGCAGACCAATCACATCATAGATTTATTGCGCAGCGCATTTCCCGCGCTCGACTGCAAGACTGAGCCATTTGTCACCAAAGGAGACAAAACGCTCGATATGCCGCTGCCCGTCATCGGCGGCAAAGGGTTGTTCACCTCTGAATTGGAGGCGGCTTTGAGAGACGGCCGTATTGACCTCGCCGTTCACTCCCTCAAAGATTTGCCCGTCGAAAACGGTGACGGATTGACGCTGGGCGCAATCGTGGGCCGCGCCGACGTGCGCGATCTGCTGATCGGCAATCGCCGCCTGATTGATTTGCCGCTGGGCGCAATCGTCGGCACCAGCAGTTTGCGCCGTCAAGCCCAATTGCGCCGCCTACGCCCCGATTTAGAAATACGATCCATTCGCGGCAACGTGCAAACGCGCATCCGCAAAGTGCATGAAGGGCAGTACGACGCGACGGTGCTGGCAGCGGCGGGCGTGACGCGGCTGGGATTGGAAGCTCATATCGCCGAATGGCTGTCGCTCGAAGTGATGCTGCC
>WFSA01000003.1 GCA_015486215.1 Anaerolineae bacterium
AGGGAAGGTTCGTTTTTAACTTTGGACTTTCAGGTGACAGGCACTTGGCAAGTGCCTGTCACCTTGGCCACAGTTATTTACGAGTTTTCCCTAAGCGGTTATTGGCTCCCCCTTTTCTAACACGTCTAACACGCCAACGGCCGTTTCCCACCATTCAAACCGCTTCACATTTTTCAGCCCGCGTTCTACTAATTCAGATCGTAAGTGCGGGTCATCGGCCAATCGGCTCACGGCCGTTGCCATCGCCGCCACATCTGACGGATCGACCAACAAAGCGGACTCTCCCGCCACCTCTGGTAGCGAGCTTCCATTCGCCGTCAATACAGGCGTGCCGCACGCCTGCGCCTCCAACACAGGGAATCCAAATCCTTCATGGAGTGACGGGTAAAGGAGTGCCATCGCTCCAGAAAGCAGGGCGGCCTTATCCTCATCAGCGATGAAGCCGGGCGTGATAATCTCATGCCCATCAGCACGACACTGCTCAACCTCAGCCGTAATCGGCGCGGAAAGCCATCCTGCATTGCCCGCCAGCACAAGCTGCGGTGCGGCTTCGCTCTGGACATACGCTTGAATCAGCCGCGCCACATTTTTACGCGGCTGCAAGGTGCTGAGAAAGAGGAAGTACGGGCGGCTGATGCCGTATTTTTGGCAAACTGCCGTTATCCGCTCTTCATCTCGTACCTGCGCCAGCAACGGGTCAACACCTGGATACAAGACCGTCACCTTTTCGGGGGGGATGGCGTAAAAACGGTTCAAATCTGCCTTTGTCGCCTCTGAATCAGCGATAATATGACGGCTTGTATCCGCGTTATGGCGCGTACTCCACTCCAAATAACGCAATTGGCGCGGCGGATGCGCCTCTGGAAAGCGGCGGTAGCCGATGTCGTGAATGGTGGCGACTGACGGCCGTTTATAACGATAAGGAATAAGATGTGCGGGGGTGAAAAAAACGTCTGGCGGACGACGGCGCAATTCCCATCCCAGCCGTAAATGTGTCCACAAGCGGGGAAAGGGGATGACAATATGCTCAATGCCGTCATAATCGGGAAACATGTCCGACGGCGGCGAACGATGAAAATAAAGTCGCACCCGATGCCCCCGCCTCACTGCCAGCGGCAGTAAATGACGAAGCAAAAAGTACGCATACGCCTCCGTTCCCGTCCTCTGCCGCGTAATCGCACGGCTGGCATCAATGCCGATTAACATGAGGAGTTGCAAGTGTGCAAGTGTACAAACATCTCACTCGCATCCCGCTCCCATTTCTAAAAATTGTTCCGCCACCCAGCCTTCGTCACCGAAGAGGGAGCGGACGTTGCGCCATACGAAATTATTAACCGATTGCGGCTCGTCGTCCAGCATGGTGACGAGGTCGCCTTCGGCCAAGATGATGACTTGCTCCCCGTTGGGCGCATCACGCATGGTTAATCCGTTGCCGAAGGTGTCCACGATTTGGGCGCGGCAGAGCGGCTTGGTCGGTGTGGGAGAGGGGCCGGCGGCCGTTGGCGGCACGGCCGTTTCTATCGGTGGAAATTGGTTTAATTCAGGGGTAAATGTGATCGTGGGGAGGGGAGATGCAGTGCCGTCAGCGGTGATAGGAGGGTCAACGGCCGTTTCTGTCCCGCCGCCATACATCAATAATCCAACAGACGCAGTGAACAAAAGCGCACTGCCAATTAAGGTAAACCCAGCACGGCGCAACACCGATTCGCGCTCTAATGTATAAAAACGGGCAGCTCCCCGTTGAATGTCACGATAAGCCGCAATTGCGGCCGCAAAACCAGCAATTACAAGAATGATAGGAAGTAATCCACTCATATGTTTACAATAAGCAGTGAGCAATTAGAAGGTAAATAATGAAAATTCTATGATTGATGGAAAGATGATCCACAGATTATGCGGATTTTCGCAGATTTTTCCTGATATTTTGCGAACAGGGGTCTTGCAAGCTACTGAATCCCCATCCATTATTCATTATTCCCAATCAATTGCTCATTATCAATTATCACGCTCCCTTGCCGCAAAATTTTTGGCGGCAAGGGCGTGCAATCTATGATGGTTGATGGCGGTTGGGTGTTATGCAGTTCGCCGTCGTCTAAAACGGCCGTTACCCGCCCAGCCAACGCGGCCAATGCCATGGCGGCCGTTTGTGCCGGCGGCTCTCCCGATCGATTGGCAGAGGTCGCCGCTACCGCGCCGCCAGCCGCCGAAATAAAAGCGCGTGCCGCCGCTGAATCTGGCACACGAATGGCGATTGTCCCGTTTGGCGACAAATTAGGCGGCAGATCGGAGCGGCGAGGCACGATAAGCGTCAACGCGCCCGGCCAATGCTCGTTCATTAATTGACGGGCGAAGGGGGACAGTTTCTCCGCGACCTGCACCGCATCCTCAGATGAAGCGAGCAGGACGGGGATGCCTTTATGCAACGGCCGTTCCTTCGCCGCATACAGCCGCGCAATCCCATTTTCGTCAAATGGGTTCGCGCCTACGCCATACACTGTGTCTGTTGGAAAGACGATGAGACGGCCGTTTATGAGAGCATCTGCAGTTTGTTCAATAGCCGTCTCCGTCACCGCCAACAGTTCCGTCGGGATTATTTTATTTTTAATACGCACAAGCCGATCATGCCCCGCCAAATCGGGCAGCAGGTCAATCTCTGCATCGGGGAAAAAGTGACGGGCTAAGGCAACGGCCGTTTTCCCCTGCTTCCATCCAATTTCTAATAAAAGTATGCCGTCAGGAGCAAGCCGCGTAATCGCTTGTTGCAACAGTTTCTCTACCAACTCCAACCCCTCTTCACCACCAACGAGGGCGAGAGTCGGCTCAAATAATTTTACCCCATCATCTAACCGTGTCCACTCCGCCCCTGTAACATAGGGCAAATTGGCAACGATGAGATCAAAACGGCCGTCTACGTCACTCAATAGATCGCTTTGCAGAAAAGTGATCTGGGCGGGAGCAAACTGTTCCCCATTTTGGGCGGCGATGGCGAGCGCAGCGGGGGAAATGTCAACGGCCGTTACGTTACAATGCGGCAATCGGCGTGCCAAGCTGATGGCAATGCAGCCGCTGCCCGTACCAACATCAATAATACGGAATGGGGCACGATGGATCGCCCACGCAACGGCCGTTTCCACCAATTGCTCCGTTTCGGGGCGGGGGATCAACACATCAGCCGTCACATGCAGATCAATATCCATAAAAGGGGCTGTGCCGATGAGATAGGGGATGGGGGTAGATTGTGCCGCCCGCGCCAATAAATCGGCATACGCCTCCGCCTGCTCATCTGTCAACAATTCATCATCATGTCCGATGAGATAACCGTGGGGAAGATCGAGCAGATGCTGCAAAAGTAACCGTGCATCAAGGGCGGGCGTGGGAGAGGATGGGGTGAGTTGTAAACGGCCGTTGTTGAGTGCCGCGCGTATATTCATTTAATGCAAATTCCCGTTTTCATACAAAATCCCGCATCAGGCACGGAACATCAACGATACATAGGGAAAACTCGTAAATAACTGTGGCCAAGGTGACAGGCACTTGGCAAGTGCCTGTCACCTGAAAGTCCAAAGTTAAAAACGAACCTTCCCTAAGCTCTCTCACAGATTATATATATATTGATGGTAAGGAATCTAGTTCCGATCCAACCTATTATGCTAGTGTATATATAGACAGTTATGTTACATCCAGCTCTCGATTACAGACTTACACAATAAACAATGAGGTGATAGAAAAAATCAA
>WFSA01000004.1 GCA_015486215.1 Anaerolineae bacterium
CCCTCATTGAGATCGCCGACGACCCTGAATAATGAGCACAGATAACGATAAAGAAGAGAACGAAGAGGATAGCACAGAAGCTGGCATTCTTGAGCATCTCAATGAACTTCGCGTTCGGGTCACATGGGCGGCAGTGGCACTTATCGTCGGCACGATAATCGGCTTCCTTTTTGCCGAGCCGTTACTTCAATTTCTGCTTGAACCGTACTCTCAATTCTCGCCAGAAGGGGCGCAGAAATTGCAGACATTGCGCCCAACTGAAGGCATCGAAACCTTCTTTAAAATTGCGCTCTTGTCTGGGTTTACGATCACCATGCCGATCATTTTGCATCAATTCTGGATATTTGTCGCGCCCGGTCTCAGTAAAAAAGAGCGGTTGTACGTGTATGTTTTTATCCCTGTTGCTCTGCTGCTCTTCTTTTTGGGCATTGCTTTTGCATGGTTTGTTTTGGTTCCAGCGGCCGTTATGTTTCTTGCCAACTTCATGTCTGATGTGTTTCAGGCAGAGTGGACAGGGGAAGAGTATATTAGTTTTTTGACAACGATGTTGTTCTGGCTAGGCATCAGTTTCCAAATGCCAGTCATCATCTATGTTGTCGCCCGTACAGGATTTATCGGCGGGGCTGTCATGCGTGAACAGTGGCGTTTTGCCATTGTCGGCATCGCTGTATTGGCCGCCGCTGTGACCCCTTCTATTGATCCTGTGACGATGTTATTGACGATGGCTCCCCTTTTCGTCTTGTATTTACTTAGTATTGGCATGGCGTATCTTGGTCAGCGTCAATTTGAGAAATCAATGGCGATTGAGTAGTGTGTATCTGTGTTCAGCAGACGCAGAGCGTAGGAATAAGCATAAAACTGAATAATTAAACGACGTATATACCAATTATGACGAACCAGTTTGAAAAAATAGAATACCTTTTCTTGATTCACGACCATGAGAAACGGCCGTGTTGACAGATCCCCACGAAGACCCTCCCAACCCCGCATGGCGGGGATATACCCACGATGAGTCAGGCGGTGATAACTGATGATTATCGTTGCTGTCGTTGCCCTGCTTATTTTTTTTAATGCGATGTATGTGGCAGCTGAGTTCGCCACCGTCTCCTCGCGCCGCACGCGCATCAGCCAAATGGCAGGAGAGGGTGATCGGATGGCACAACAACTGCTGCCGATCATGGAAAACCCGCATCAGTTGGATGCGTATGTAGCCGCGTGCCAAATCGGGATCACGATTTCCTCATTAGCCATCGGCGCGTATGGTGAAAGTGCGATTGCACCTCTTTTGGAATCACCCATCGCCCTGCTGTTAAATTGGATGCCATTTGGTAATGGTGCAGAGTCGGCAACGGCCGTTGCGGTCACCTCCGCCCGCCTCTCCGTCCTCGCCTTTATCACTATTTTGCAAGTTGTGATGGGGGAACTGTTCCCCAAATCAATCGCGGTGCAATATCCAGAACGATTGGCATTGTGGCTGGTGATGCCAATGCGCTTGTCGTTACTGTTATTACGGCCGTTTATCTCTGTTTTTAATGGCAGTGCAACCCTGTTTTTACGCCTTGCTGGACAGCAGGCAGCGGGTGGGCATAGCCAAATCCACTCCCCCGAAGAGATTGAACTGCTTGTTACTGAAAGTTATGAGCGCGGCGATTTGGACGTGGCTGAACGGCAGATGGTACGCAACGCCTTCCGTTTGCGGGAGTTGACCGCCCGCCAAATTATGCTGCATCGAACACGAATAACGGCCGTTGCTGATGAACATACCATCGCCGATATTTTGTCCCGCGCTCTGGACACAGGCTTCTCGCGCATCCCCATCTACCGTGAAACCGTTGACGATATTATCGGCTTTACCCACGTTAAAGATTTATTTCGTCTGCACGTGCAAGGCAGAACGATGCTCAAAGAGAGCGATTTGCGTGCGCCGATTTACGTCCCCGAATCCATGCCCGCCGCCGATGTGTGGAGCCGATTGAACAAAACGGGTAACTATTTTGCCGTTGTGTTTGATGAGTACGGCGGCACGGCTGGCCTAATTACCTACGAAGACCTAATCGAAGAAATTTTTGGTGAATTGCAGGACGAATTTGATGATGAGATGGCACTCATCGCCCGCGACCCGACAGGGAGGCTCTATTTGCGGGGCGATTTGCTCATCACCGATGTCAACGAATATCTAAAATTAAACTTGCCCGATGATACAACCGACAGCATGAGCGGGCTGATTTTTAGCACATTGGGACATGCGCCCAAGAAGGATGAGGAGGTTACGATTAACGGGGTTTGTATTCGCGTTGAAGAGATGGAGGACTTAGGCGTGGCCGAACTTTCGCTAAAATTAGCGCAAGACGCTATCGCCGAAGAGATTGACTCTGACATTGATGAGTGGGAGATGGCTGATCATGATTGATCTTCTTATCACTGCTTCTCCGACCTCAGCATTGCCCGCGATTAGCACGCTGTTTCTGCCGTTTATTATTATTTTGATTTTGGTATTGATCAATGGATTTTTCGTGATGGCTGAATTTACTATCATCAGCGCACGGACAACGCAGTTGGAACCGTTAGCCGAAGAGGGGAATGAGACAGCACAGATGACATTGGCGATCATCGAATCCCGTCGCCGCCAAGATCAATATATCGCTACAGCGCAGTTGGGAATCACCATCGCCTCGTTGGGCTTGGCGATGTATGCCGAGCCGCAAATTGCCCATTTTTTGGAACCCCATTTGGAAAATTTGCTGGAGGGATGGGAGTCGGCAACGGCCGTTGTCCATTCCATCGCCACCGTCGTCACGCTCAGTATGCTCACCTATCTGCACGTCGTTCTTGGCGAGATGATCCCCAAATCGCTGGCTCTCACTCACCCCGTCCGCTACGCTTTACGCATCGCCAAATTGATGTCATGGGCGCGGATTATTCTATTGTGGCCTGTGCGCTTTTTGACATGGATCGGCAATTTATTGTTACATCTTTTCCGCATTCCCGCTGTCAGCGGTGAAGACCGCGTCCTCTCGCCGGATGAGATTGAGCTGCTCGTCGCCGAAAGCGCGGAGGGCGGTCTCATCAATATGGAAGAGGAGGAGCTGATTCGCAATATCTTTGATTTTGGCGAACGGACTGTCGGGCAGGTGATGACTCCGCGCCCCAAAGTGATCGCCATTCCGCATGATATGCCCGTAGACGAGATTTATAAGGTCGTTTCCAGCAGCCGGTACAGCCGTTTCCCCGTCTATAAAGATGATCTAGATCATATCATCGGTTTGCTCCATTTGAAGGATGTGGCGAGCCAATTGTTGAAGGGCAGAGCGTTTGATTTGCGCTTACTGCTACGCCCGATCCCAGCCGTTCCTGAAGATTATTTGGTAGAAAATCTCTTAGCCGCGTTCAAAAAAGAGCGACGGCATATGGGCATCGCGCTAGATGAGTTCGGCGGCATGGCGGGCATTGTCACGCTGGAAGATTTGGTTGAAGAGGTGATGGGCGAAGTGCGGGACGAATTTGATGAAGAACTAGAGCCGATGATCAAACATGGCGCCGGCCTCATTGAAGTGGCTGGCGATTATCTGGTGGATGATTTGATCGAAGATATTGATTTGGGCGATATTGATAAGCTGCCCGATGTTGATACTGTCGGCGGGTTGATCGTGACATGGCTGGGCGATGTGCCTGAGGAGGGGAATGAATTCCTCTATAATGGCAATCGTTTTGTGGTGACCAAAGTGGAGCGACGCGCCATCTTGCGTGCTAGGATCGAGTATTCGGAACCAGAGGAAATATGATCATTCCAGCACTGCTTGGCCTAAGTTCCTTGGGGTTTTCTATAGTGCAATTTTGTAAAATTGACCTACGATAATTGCTGGAGAACTTCCGCCAGTGTGTACTAGTGGTTAAAAATTGATGCTTGATAGGGATTAGCCTGCTTTTAGCAGGCTTTTCTGTATCGTAAAATAAACCATGTTTTTTTTTGACATGGTTCACTTTACGCAAGATGATCTTTACACGTTGAGGGCGGGCACAAGGCCGTGCCCCTACAATTTACTCCTGTAGGGGGTGACCCTTGTGGCCGCCTCATCGCGCAACAACTGTAAAGATGACTCACCCTAATTTGTATTTTGCTCTTGACAAACGGCCGTTTTTCCCTTAGTATATAAAAAATTATATATAATCTATTATTCAAAAACAACTATGTCTCTAAAATACACCTTATTAGGCTTCTTAAATTATCAACCAATGACTGGCTACGAACTCAAGCAGACGATGGATATTTCTACATCCAACTTTTGGCACGCTAAGCAGAGCCAAATCTATACCACGTTGAAAAAAATGGAAGAGAAGGGGTTGGTCATGTCGGACATTGAAGAGCAAAACGGCCGTCCTAACCGTCGCGTTTACAAAGTCACTGAAAGCGGGAGGGCCGCCTTGCAAACATGGCTGAAAAAACCAGTCATGGAGCTGCAAGCGCATAAAGAACTGCTCTTGCTCAAACTGTTTTTTTCCGCCGATCAAGATAAACAGGCGTTATTGACCCAGCTAAATTGGCAACGCGACCTGCACCAACAGCGATTAGCCGTTTATCAGGGCGAGACAAAAGCAGTCATTGAGCAATTTGCCCGCATGATGCCGGGCGGGGAACAAAACGCCGTTTTATGGAATGCAACCCGTCGTTTCGGTGTGATGTTTGCACAGATGTCAATCAAATGGTTGGATGAGACCATTAAAAAGATAGAGGATTGAGCTAGAGATAGAGGGCAGAGACGACGGAGCAATGTTTCAGCCCTCCTCTCTATTTTTGGTTTTTATTGTAAAATTTTATATATAATTATTTACTTATTGAGAAGCAGCTAAAGGAGAAACTATGAGGACAGAAAAATTTGATGTAATCGTAATTGGTGCAGGGTTGGGCGGGCTGACGGCCGCTGGCTATTTGGCAAAAGCGGGCAAAAAAGTCCTTGTAATGGAACAGCACACCGTCCCTGGCGGCTACGCGCATGAATTCCGGCGCGGCAAATACCGTTTTGAGGTGGCTTTGCACGCGCTCGACGGTGCAGGGCCGGGCGGATGGGCGTATGAAACACTGTCCGATTTGGAAGTGCTGGATCAGGTCAATTTCCAGCGGATGGATCCGTTTTACACAGTGCAGATGGGCGAAGATGAGTTTAATGTCTCTGCCGACCCGATGGCGTATGAAGCGGAATTGATTCGTCATTTTCCTGATGAGGCAAAAGGGATACGCAGTTTGATTGATGCCATGATCACCATCTTTTGGGAAGTGCGCCGCTTTACGGCCGACGGCAAATTGAACCGTCGCCCGCCGATGATGGAAATGCCCGCTCATTACCCCAACATGCTGGCGGCGATGAGCGAAAGCTGGGGCGACTTTATGAGCCGTCACATCGAAAACCGACAATTGCAGGGCTTATTTTCGACATTATGGGCGTATTACGGCTTGCCGCCGAGCAAATTAAACGCCGCTACCTTCATCTTTCCGTGGGTCAGCTATCACCTGTTTGGCGCGTATTATCCCGAAGGGGGCAGCATGGCGATGAGCCGCGCTTTGGAAGCGACGATTAAAAAATATGGCGGCGATATGCGTTATCGACAGATGGTTTCTGGAATTGAGATTGTGGATGGGCGGGCAACGGCCGTCCTCACCCAAAAAGGTCTCCGTGCCGAAGCCGATCTCATTATCAGCAACGCCAACGCCCCCGATACGATGCTCAAATTTGTCGGGCGAGAGCATTTGCCCAGCGCGTACACGTCCCAAGTAGAGGACGCTTTAGCAAAGCCAGCGTTGGGCAGCGTCGCCGTTTATCTGGGGCTGAATCGGGATTTGCTGGCAGAGGGATGGGCGCATCACGAACTGTTTATCGCTGATGGGTATGATATGGAAGCGGCGTATGAGGCGGTGCTGAACGGCCGTTTTGAAGAGATAGGCATCGTCATCTCCCATTACGACCAAGCGGACAACTGCTCGCCAGACGGGGGCAGCGTCGTCACCATCACCTCCCTTGCCCCGTGGGCGTATGCCGACACATGGGGGACGGGCGGCGATCTTGATAATTATCGCAAAAATCCGCACTATCTGGAGTTAAAACAAGCGGCGGGGGATGCGTTGATTGATCGCGCCGAGAAAGCGATTCCCGGCTTGCGCGACAGCATCAAATATGTGGAAATCGCTACGCCATTGACCAATTATCGCTACAGCCGCAATCCTGGCGGCAGCTTTTACGGCTCCGATCAGACGGTGGATAATATGTACATCAACCGCCTGCCCGAAAAAACACCGATCCCTAATCTGTTGTTGGCGGGGGCGTGGGTCAATGGCGGCGGCATGAGCGCGGCGATGTTGTCGGGGCATAATGTGGCACGCACGGCGCAGGCGCAGTTGGATGGGAAAACGGCCGTTGATCTGTTCTCTGTAGAAATGGAGCAGCCGCAAAACGACGAACCCGCGCCTGCTCCCATCACCCCCGCACCTGTGGAGATGATTGTGCCTGATGTGACATTAACGGCCGTTTCCTCCCAACGCGCCATCACCCTGAACAACACCGGGCTGCCAACCGTCTTTATTTTTCACACACAAGAGACAGCCGATGCGTCCACCGCCATCAACAAAGCGGTGCGCGGCCACTATCCGCTGGCCGCGCAGCTGATGGTCGCCAGCGTGGTCGATCTGCACAGCCTGCCCAAGCTGTTTCGCAAATTTGCGACGGGCGCAATGCGAAAATCATACAAGCAAGCAGAGGAAACTTTGCCTGCTGGGGCAAAGGCGGAAGAGTATGTGCTGATTTTGCCTGATTGGGATGGGGAGGTAACGGCCGTTTGCGGGTTGCAAGATGTGGATAAAAAGGCGGCCGTTCTCGTTCTCGATCAAAACGGGCAAGCCGTTGGCCGTCATCAGGGAGATGAGTTGGCGGGTAAGACGATGGAAATGTTAACGGCCGTGATGGGATAAGCGTAAAAGTTCAACTTCTCAAAGAAGTTGAACTTTTCTACACGGATTCGGTAGATTGCATATACAACGTATCGGGACAAAAGTCTTGCCCACCGCGCCATTGCACACTTCCAAAAGATGGTTTTACGGAATTAAACATGCTCATATCGCGCAATTCTTGAAAAATACCTTTATCTAAGTATGGTTTTACATCAAATATTTTTATTTCTTCATTGACAAACGTTAATTCGAGCGTGTAATTTGGGTTAGGCTTTACAGTTTTAACACGAGGATTCATGATCACTCCTTTACCGCAACGGGTCAATCTTAAAGATATTATTACCTTGACTGGCAAGCTCCCATTAAC
>WFSA01000005.1 GCA_015486215.1 Anaerolineae bacterium
CAATACTAGTACACGCTGGCGGAAGTCTTTGTATCTTATTTGTTGCGGGAATCAGAATTCCCGCAACTCCCATCAGATAGGTATCGGGAATTCCGATTCCCGATACAGGCGGCGTATATCATCTAAGAACTTAGGCCAAGCAATACTAGCTTGGCCTAAGTATTGTCAATTTGCACCGCACTTTATATACTTCTGTACGCTGACCGTACCGTTCTTTGAGAAATTTTGAAATAACGAGGATGAGAAAATAATATGAATGATTTTGTGCCCCCCCCGATTGCCGATCTTATGTCGCTGCGTGGAAAAACGGCCGTTATCACCGGTGCCGCTGTCGGCATGGGCGCCGCAACCGCCCGCCGATTTGCCGAAGCAGAGGCTGCTTTGCATTTATTAGATATAGATCAAAAGAATTTGCTCGCCCTGCAAACAGAGTTGCGCGATGCAGGCGCGACGGTCGATAGTACCGTCCTCGATCTCGCCAAAAAAGAAGACATAGACGCATTTTGGGAAAAAGTAGACGATACCCCCATTGATGTTTTAGTGAACAACGCGGGCATCTTCCCTTTTCGCGGCTTTCTGGAAACGGATGAAGCGTTTGTACGCGAGGTGATGGATGTGAACTTTATGGCCGTCTATTGGATGTGCCAACATTTCGTCCGTCGTCGTCTGCGTGATAAAGAGGCGGGAACAATCGTCAATATAGGCTCGATTGAGGCCAGCCTCCCTTTTATGGAAGGGTTAGCCCATTATGCGACTGGCAAAGTGGCCGTGATCGCCCTCACCCGCGCCCTTGCCCACGATTACGGCAAAAAAGGGATTCGTGCGAATGTTGTCCTGCCCGGCGGCATTCGTACACAAGGCACTAAAAAAGTGATACAGGGGATATGGAAAGATTGGACATTGCTCAGAGACGGCGTGAAATATCTAGGCCGTTCACCTCTCGGCCGTATGGGGCAAGCGGATGAAGTCGCCCGCATCAATCTGATGTTAGCAAGCGACATGTCCAGCTATATGACAGGCGCAGTCATCGCCGTAGATGGTGGATTCTTATCTGCGTAGAATAGGACGCAGATCGTCAGGATGTTCAGGATAAACGTAGATAAAACAGAAAAATCTGCGTTCTATCACCTAGCAGGTTGTCGGAGAAGTCGGGTTTTATCTTTTTCGTACACCGATTTCACTGATAAACACTGTTTTTTAGATACTTTGGGGGTATCTTCTCAATAAATCGTGGGCGAGAGTTGACAAATTTCATCGGCACTTTATTTTACACGAGTATCATCAGGAAAATTTGTCAAGTCTCCCCAGAATGCTGAGAAGATACCTTTGGGGTGTTTTTTATCAGTGAAATCAGTGTTCCATTTTTCTTTCTCTGACAGCCTGCTAGACAGTACCGTTTAAGCTCCCCCGCGCATCCACAGCGACAGCCTTGTCAGTTAAAACCCGCACAGGATTGATCTCAATCTCAGCAAGGGCGGGAAAATCGGCGGCTAATTGGCCGAGGCGAATCAGAACGTCGACAACGGCCGTTTTATCCACCGCTTCAATACTCCTAAATCCATCTAATTTCCGCCCTGCCCACGTCGATTCCATCATTTCCGCTGGGTCTGAGGGCAGTAGAGGCGCGAGCGCGAACGCTACATCATTCAACCCCTCCACCTCCACCCCGCCAGAGCCGAACATCATCACCGCCCCGAACTGCGGATCGCGCACCATACCGACGATGACCTCCTGCCCGCCCGCGATCATTGGTTGCACATGCACCCCCTCAATCAGCGCGTCAGGATGGGCGGCGGTGATGGCCGTCACCACTCGTTCAAATCCAGCCATAACGGCCGTTTCCCCCATCACATCCAACAAGACCCCGCCCGCATCCGATTTATGCGCCACTCCCTCCGCCGCGATCTTCAAAGCGACAGGCACACCCATTGCCGCCGCGACAGCCGCCGCCTCAGCCGCTGTCGCCGCCAGACGCATTTGCGGCACATTAATCCCATACGCCGTCAACAGCCCCATCATCCCCGCCTGCGAAATCCAGCCGCCGTTTTGCCCTGCAACGGCCGTTTCCTCCTCCAAAATGCGTGCCGCTGTCGCCTTGTCAACATCTTCAAAGGGGATGGGGGTATGCGGCGGCAAAGCCAATCGCTCCGCCCGCTGACAAAGAGCCGCCAAAGAAGCCGCCGCTCGTTCAGGAAAGCGGTATTCAGGCACATGCGCCGCCCGAAAATGCGCCACCGCCTCCTGAATCATCATCTCACCCATCACCGCTGCCAGCACCGGCTTATCCGCCGCATGAATATGAGGGATGATGGCGCGGGCGACTGCCCCCGTCGCATACATCGGCGGCTGCGGCAGGACGACGAGAACGCTGTCCACCGTCTCGTCGGCGAGCAGCAATTGCAGGGCGCGGGCGTACTGCGCTGGTGACGCGCTGGCGAGCATGTCTACCGGATTGTGGACGCTGGCGAATGGGGGCAGCAAGCGGCGCAAATCGTCCACCGTTGCCGGCTGCAAGGGGGCGAGCGATAAGCCGTTCGTCTCTAGCGCGTCCGCCGCTGTCACGCCCGGTCCGCCCGCATTGGTCAAAATGGCGACCCGACGGCCGTTTGGCAGAGGAGACCATGCCAACGCCCGAGCCCAATCGAACATCTCTTCCGTCGTATCCGCACGGATAACCCCCGCACGGCGAAAAGCGGCATCGAACGCCGATTCTGCTCCCGCCAACGCCCCGGTGTGCGACGCGGCCGCCTGCCGACCGCTCGCCGACCGCCCCGCTTTCAGGGCGACGATGGGGGTATGGCGCATGACGCGGCTCGCTTCGGTAACAAAGCGGCGGCCATCGCTGATCCCTTCCAAATAGAGGGTGACGACTTTCGTGTACGGATCGGCGGCGACGGCAGCCAGCACGTCCGTCTCTTGCACGTCTACTTGATTGCCCAAGCTGACAAGACGGGAGAGGCCGAACCCTTGTCCCCGTGCCCAATCAATCACCGCCGCGCACATCGCGCCGGAATGGGAGATGAGGGCGACATCACCGCGTGGCGGGGCGGGCGGCGGCAGGAAGGTGGTGTCCAGCGGCAGATGGGTGTCGAGAATGCCGATGCAATTGGGGCCGATGAGCCGCATCCCATACGATTGGGCGATACGCAAACACTCTTGCTCCAGCCTGACCCCTTTCTCTCCGATTTCGCGGAAGCCGCCCGCGGCGATGATGACCCCTTTGATCCCCTGCTGGCCGCATTGACGCAATGCTTCGGCAACGGCCGTTGCCGGAATGAGAAGGACGGCTAAATCGGCCGTTTTCGGCATCTCAGTGATGGATTTGTAGATGGGGCGGCCAAACAGCGTGCCGCCGTGCGGGCTGACATAATGGATGTTGCCCGCATAATTGCTAAGAACAAGGTTCCGCGCCAGCCCAAAGCCCAGCTTGGCCGGATTCTGCGACACGCCTACCACGAGCACGCCTTCTGGTGCAAAAAACGGCGCAAGTGACGTGGATGATGGAGAATTGAGAATTGAGAATTGAGAATTATTCATAGGGGTGCATTCCCATAGTGTGACATATTGATAATAAAAGTTACCACGAAGACACAAAGGACACGAAGATTGCTATTTTCTTGTTTTTCTTCGTGATTAAATTTAAGCCATATCAGGAAAAAATCATCGTGTTTGTTCTTAAATAAAGTGTATTTAGTCCATTTATTGTATTTTCTCAATAAATCGTGGACAAGACTTGACAAATTTTATCAGCACTTTGTTTTACACGAGTATCATTAGGAAAATTTGTCAAGTCTCCCCAGAATACTGAGAAGATACATGGCTGAGTAGTTACCATTGTTCATTGCTTGACACTGTTCGCCGTCAAGCCGCAATACAAAAACAACACCCCTGGCAGTGCGAAAATGAGGAAATACGCCCCTCTGGGAAACATGCCCGAAAATAGGTAGTCGAGCAGATAAAAGGCGGCCATACCGCCAACGATGAGTAGCCCGCCGCCTAATTCCCATTTCCAGCCGATAACCAGCCCCAGCCAGAGAGTGGCAAAGGCGGCCATCATCGCCCCTTCCCGCGCTGTCAAATAAAGAAGTGGGGCGAGGCCGTCGGTGATGATGTGGGCGGTGATGAGGAATAGGATGAAAACGGCCGTTACTCCCGCTCCCGCCCGTGCAATCCAACGTACAATTTGTGTCATATCTCTATTTGCCATTATATCCCTATCCGGTGACAGGCACTTGCCAAGTGCCTGTCACCTAAGAATAATCCGCAGAGCATACCAATTTTTGCAGGGATATATAAAAACCTGCGCGAATCAGCATACTTTGCGGATTGTTTTCGAGTACTACTAATGTTGGGTCTTATGGTCTAGGTGACTGGCACTTACCAAGTACCAGTCCTGAAATGAGCCGCGCCTCATCTTCGTATAGAAAGCTCGCTCATATTGTTCCCATTAGGAGAAGATTCAAATAAATACCCATGTTTCGGACTGTTTTCCAAAATACGCAATCGCTCTAACTCTCTGTACCGATCTATATATGAATCATCAAATTTATCTAACGACTCGCGTAGAATATCAAGGGAACGCGCCTCTATTTTGCGCCGATACACAACTTCTAACTCATTTTTGATCGTATCAGGGAAATCAAAAGGGCCTAAATGAACAGCGTTTGGACGCAATCCAACTGCCTTTGTAACTTTTTGTATACGTGTTTTTAAGCTCTCTTCTAACTCTGCCAGTACATTACCATCATTACCCTCGCCAGCCATGAAAAGCTCTTCTACCGTTTTTTCAGCGATGGCAAGCCGTAATTGATGTTTGAATTTGCCGCCTAAAGCACCTGATGGATCGATCAACAAGCGTGCCATTTTGATTTGTGGAGCAGTCGCACGCACGGGATGCACATTTGCTTTAACCAGCCATGTCACATCAATTAGAAGGCCATCTTTTGTGCGTAATGCTTTTTCAGTGCCGCTTGTTTTTGCCAGCCCCTTAATTTTCCCTTTTACCTCTTCAAACGCCCCCATATCGTGACGGTATGTTGGGGTTCTGTATTTATGAATATACTTTTTGCGGCATTCATCGTATCCATTATCTCCTTCGGATTTGCCGTGACAATCTTTGACTGTGTAACGGCCGTATTGATCCATATAATAAAGAAAACGGCCGCTTCGCCTGTCATGCACAACCGCGATCTCTCTTTCATCTATGGAAACAAGTGCCGGCCGATAATCATGAAAAAAGTAGAACCATGCAACAGCCATAGCCGCTATCAACAGTACGAGTACGCCTGATAACCCCCACAATCCATTGCTGAACGCATAAATAACAGTGCCAAAATAAGCAGATCCAAATAATATAAGAATTACGGCAATGACGACTTTTGTAAATGTTCTCATTTAACCTCCACGATAGGGGTAAAAGATACCCATATACTACCAATAAAATCAACTGTAATACTCTGTACGATACATCATTATAGAATGACTTGTCAACTTGCTGGTATAGCTTTTTATAAAAATTAACGCCGCCTTATCGGCCGTTCAGCTAGGGCGATTGTAACCTCGCCTTAATTCGTGATCGTGATCGTTTTCGTGATCGAAAATCGAAAAAAACGATCACGAATACGATCACGAAATACGATCACGACAATCATACGCATCAATTCACATGTTATGTCAATTGCAGAGTTGCGAAAAACGGTATAAATTTGGAATTTAACATTGTGATTTGGAGGTTGTAATGTATCTTCTTAGTATTCTGGGGAGACTTGACAAATTTTCCTAATGGTACTCGTGTAAAATAAAGTGCTGATGAAATTTGTCAAGTCTTGTTTACGGTTTATTGAGAAGATACTTAAAAACGTCCATCGCAGTGCGCTTTAGCGCACTTTTTATAACAGACATCGGTTTTCAACCAATGGCGATGGGCAGAATTTGGACATTGATTGCACAGATGAACATAGAGTTTCAGGTAACTGCTAATGCTCGCAGGAGAGTGCTTCAATTTCTGACATGGTTCATAAATCAAAAGTTTTGCTTTACAGTTCGTAGAAGATAATAGAACGCAGATGACGCAGATTATCAGGATAAACGTGGATAAATTAAAAGGGTGTGTTTCATTTCAGTAGAAGTGATAGTCACGGGGCTCATAGTTTCGGGTAAATTAAGTCCGTTTGCCTCGTGACAATCACTTTGGTTCAACTCATTTGAAACACACCCAAATCAAAAGAAATCTGCGTTTATTCTGAACATCCTCAAAATCTACGCCCTGTCAAACTGTAAAGATCTTTATCTCCATTTTGAAACATGCCCAATTTCTTACTGTTTGCTAATTGGTGAGATTGAAATATGATGGAATCATTATCTGATGCGGGTGAACTTTGAGAAAACGGCCGTTTACCTGTCCAATCTCAAATAGAATTGTATACTTCTGAAAATAAGTATTAACATTATCAGCAATTGACAATAAATTATCATTCGGAGGTTTACATGAAAGTAGTTGTTTGTACCAAACAGACACCCAGTACAACCGCCGCCATCACCCTTAACAATGATGGTAGCGTAAGCTGGGAAGATGCAGGCGGCAAGCCCAATATCTTGAACCCATGGGACGAATACGGCGTAGAAACTGGCATCCGTCTCAAAGAAGATGGCAAAGCGAGCGATGTCATCGCCCTCACCACTGGCGCACCTGACGATACCGTCGGCTTAAAAACAGCATTAGCGATGGGATGTACCGAAGCGATTATTGTGGCTGATGAAGCATATGCAGGTGTAGACACACTCGGAACAGCCCGCATTATGGCGGCCGCTATCAACAATATCGGTGACGTTTCCCTCGCCATTTTTGGGCGGCAGATCAATGGGGATATGGGGCATACTGCGGTACAAACGGCCGTAAAACTCGGCTGGACACCCCTTACCCAAGTTACCGCCATCAACGAAATAGATGATGACAGAATCGTCGTCGAACGCGCCGTAGACGATGGACGGGAGACCGTCGAAGCCCCGTTGCCCGTCGTCCTTTCCGTCTCCAAAGAGATTTATGAGCCGCGTTACCCCTCATTTATGGGCATTCGCAAAGCGAACCGCGTCAAAATCCCCGTCTGGGGCAATGACGAACTGAATCTTGATGATGCCGGCGGAAGCAAGGTAGATTGGTCAGATATTTATGACATTCCCGCCCGCGAAGGCACTGTACAGATGATTGATAGCGACGACATGGCTGATGCAGCCAAAGAATTAGTGGACAGCCTGTTCGAGGAGAAGGTGATATGAGCGCGATATGGGTATGGATCGAAAATAAAAATGGAGAGATAAGCAGTATCTCCAAAGAGGTAATCGGTGCGGCACGTACCATCGCCGAAGAGTTGGGCGAAGATGTTGTCGGCATCGTGTTGAGTGATGATGTTGACGCTGTCGCCGCAGCCGCCTTTGATCTTGGCGTAGATGAAGTGATGGGCAGCGAAGATGATACCTTCGCCGCCTTCCGCGTCACGGCCGCAGGCCCCACAGTCGCTGAGATGGCAAAAGAAGAAGAGCCAGCCGTCTTTTTGGCTGGCGCATCAGTGCAGGGGAGTGAAATCGCCGCATGGGTCGCCGCTGAATGTGATGCCGGCCTCATCGCCGATGCCATCGCCTTAGAAGTAGACGACGAAATGGTCAAAGCGACTTGCCTTGTATACAACGGAAAATTGATGGCGACCACTTTTGTCACTGACGGAACGCAATGTATCACCTTGCGTAACCGTGCCTTTGCCCCTGCTGAGTCTACGGGGGATGACGGGGATGCCGATTTGGTAGATGCAGTCAAAACAGAAGATGAAATCGGCGCGAAAGTGACTGGTTTTGCCAGCGCGGGCGGTGGTGTCAGCTTGAATGATGCCAATATCATCGTCAGCGGTGGACGCGGCGTTGCGGGCGCAGAAGGGTTCGCCCCCGTGCGTGAATTGGCCGATGTGCTGGGAGCGGCCGTTGGCGCGTCTCGTGCGGCCGTTGATGCAGGATGGATTCCGTATGAGCATCAGGTTGGGCAGACGGGTAAAGTCGTCGCCCCCGATTTGTACATTGCCGCCGGTATCAGCGGCGCGATCCAGCATCAAGCGGGGATGCGCGGTAGCAAAGTGATCGTCGCCATCAACAAAGATGCAGACGCACCCATTTTCAAAATCGCCCAATACGGCATCGCCGCCGACTTGTTCGATGTGCTACCCGCATTGACAGAAGCGTTCAAAGAACGATTGTAGAACCTTGGGCGACCCATCGGGTCGCCCCGACGCATAATCCCCCGTAAGGGCGATTCGCTGAATCGCCCCTATTATCAAAAGCCCTGATTTTTATCAGGGCTTTTTTTATAAGCCAGCCGCCCGCATACCCGCATACCCGCAGACTTGCAGCCTTGTACCGTAGGTCAGCGTAGGGCAAACAAATCATCTCCGTTGAGTGAGAAAATGTTAATGCTTGTATAATCAGGGTATTAAGGGAAAACTCGTAAATAACTGTGGCCAAGGTGACAGGCACTTGCCAAGTGCCTGTCACCTGAAAGTCCAAAGTTAAAA
Organism: Anaerolineae bacterium; assembly: GCA_015486215.1. Classification (GTDB taxonomy): domain Bacteria; phylum Chloroflexota; class Anaerolineae; order Promineifilales; family Promineifilaceae; genus S016-13. Next base: position 8,556 of record WFSA01000005.1, read on the forward strand.
ACGAACCTTCCCTAAGGAACGTGGATTTATTTAACTACCAAAGTTGTCATTCCCACCCCCATCCCCACCTTCGTGAGGGCAAACTCTTTTAGGCGGGAATCCATGATTTTCCGGACTGTGGATTCCTGCCTTCGCAGAGCCTGCCCTCATGAAGATGGGGGAACAACAGATGGAAGTTTCTGATTTTATTTAATCCTCAGTATCTTCTCAGTATTCTGGGGAGACTTGACAAATTTTCCTAATGATACTCGTGTAAAATAAAATGCTGATGAAATTTGTCAAGTCCTGTCCACGATTTATTGAGAAGATACAATCCTCATTCCTAAATCAATTTACGTAACTACTCAGCCTATCAATTATTTCACCACAAAGAAGCAAAGATCATAAAGAAAATCTTAAAAAACTCCGTGTTCTTCGCGTCTTTGTGGTTAATTTGGACAATGGCTGAGTAGTTACCAATTTACAGTTACTCAAGGAGTTCATTATGAAGCGTTTCTATCTTTTTGTTGGGCTTATTCTTTTATTGGCGGCTTGTAAGCCAGAACCAAGAACAGTTGTGGAAATTGTGGAGGTATTGGTTACAGCAACGGCGGCGAATATGCCGACGCATACGCCGACAGCAGTGGCGACGATACTGCCAACGTCACTCCCGCCGCCAACGGCCGTTCCCACCACAACTCCATCGCCAACGGCCGTGAACGACTACACCCACGTCATCCGCAATTCTCCTGCAACAACATCAATCGATCTTCAGGAGACCATCAAAATATATTTTGATCAGGCGATGAACAAAGAGAGTGTTGAGCAAGCCATACAAATATCGCCGCCTGTTCCAGTCACCTTTTATTGGGGAGGGTATAGGGAATTGCATATTATCATTGATGATATGCTGGCACCCTCTACAGTATATGAGTTTACCATCCAAAAAACGGCCGTTTCCATCCACCACGCCCCCCTCGAAAAAGAGTACACCTTTCATAGGCGTACTAGAGATGTCGTCGCATCCATTTCCGCGCCCAAAGAGAATCCCTCAGACCCGATTACCGTTCGGTTTAACGCACCAATGGTAGAGAGCAGCGTTGAAGCCGCTTTTGCCATCACCCCAGCCGTTGAAGGAACACTCACATGGAGCGACTTCAGTAAACAGTTGACCTTTCAGCCGACGATAGCATTGCCGCCGGGACGGCCGTACACCATCACACTCGACTCACCGATTACCGATCAATTCGATAATACCGTTACGATTGCCCGCCCCCGTCCCTTCACTTCTCCCGAATCCACAGTTGCCATCTTGTCTAATACCGTTTCAATTCATCCAACCGATTCGATTCGCCTTGATTTTGGGCGGGCGGTTGATCGTGCGTCCGTTGAGGAGGCATTCACACTCAGAGGGCGTACCGTTGATGCCCGTGGGTGCGGGGAAGGACCAATCACTGATTACGAATATGCGCTGGCATGGGAAGGTGACAGCTTGATTCTTAGGGAACACTCGTTTTTAACTTTGGCGTTTTACCCTCACCCCAGCCCTCTCCCAAAGGGAGAGGGAGCAAGTTCCCTCCCCCTAAAGGGGGAGGGTTAGGGTGGGGGGGGCGATGACGAAACTCCAAAGTTGTTTACGAACCTTCCCTTAGTCGTGTGAATTCCCGTCTTCACGGGAATGACAATCAAAATTTTGGGTGATTTAAATTTAGAAATGGCCTTATTGTGGGAAAAAGGATGTGTCTATAGGCATTTTCTAACCCAAACCAAGTGTTTTGAAATGTCAAAAACGCCAAAGGGTGTTTTTAACGATCATACATTAGGGAAAACTAATGGGCAGGACTTGACAAATTTCATCAGCGTTTTATTTTACACGAGTATCATTTGAAAAATTTGTCAAGTCTCCCCGAATACTGAGAAGATACCTGAAATATAAGATGTAATGGGGAAAACGGCCGTTTCCCCCACGACAATAGCAAATTGAAGAAATAAACAGATGGGAAAACCCCCTCCCCTTAAAAAACCATCATTCCCTCATCTCCTCAGTCACAAGCGGCAAAAAAACATGCTCTGGATGAATGTCATACAACCCATCCTCCACCAACGCGGCCGCCGACTCCGCCATACGAAAACCGTCGTGGTAAAGCACGGAGATGTGCGTGTCTTCGGCACTCCGATAATGGGCGAGGAGGAGATAGGGGATATTCAGATTGGCGGGATCGCCTTTGTATTGCAATGTAGGCATCTGGTTCCATGTCAGCACCTTTGCGAAGGCATCGTCACTCTCCAGCTTGTGCCAGATTTCGATAAGCCCATCGTCGCCCGTCGTCCATTTGACATGGATCACAAAATCGTTCCACTCTCCAAGCGTGAGCTGCTCAACGATGATTTTAGATTGGTTCAGCGCAGTTCCAGAGCCAGAATAGCAGTCGTACCCCGTCACATCGCCGGCCAGCATCTGGATGGTGATACTGTTATCATGGTTAACCTCTAATTGAAGCGGCTGGCAGACATTGGCGTAGGTCGCGTGCCAATCGAGAATCAAGAGCCAATCATCGGGCGGCTGCCAATCATCGGGGAAAAATGTAGACCAAGCGTACCAATATTCATCGCCGTCATGCTCGTCGGGGCCGGGTCGATCAAATTGAACGCGCTCGCCCGATGTGTCCATAAATTGATCGCCGTCATGCACGGTCAGTTTGGCCGCGTATTGCCCTTGCCGCACGGGATCGGTCACGATTTGCATTTGCTCATCTAAGGGGCGATCTTGATTCCAGCTGACAGCGTACCATTCTGAGGCATCACCTGTTTCAAAGCCGCCATCGAAGAGCAGGGCGGGGGCGAACTGTTCTGGGATTCTGATCTGCCAGAGGGTCGTCTGCCCTGCATCGTCGGGGTCTTGAGGCGAGGATTCAAAGGCTGCCCAACGGCCGTCTGGAGACCAAGACGGCGCACCGTCATAACCGCTGTACGTTGTCAATCGGGCGGGCGTTCCCCCTGTGGCGGGGATGATGTAGAGGTTGGCATATTCCAAACTGCCCTCGTCGGAACTGTAGATGATCCATTTGCCATCGGGGGAGAAGGCGGCATCCGTTTTATCTCCCGCCCCTGTCGTTATCTGATGCTGATCGCTGCCATCGGGAGCCATTGTCCATAAATCCCAACGGCCGTTTGCCACTTTTTGGTAAAGAATCAAGTCGCCAGTCGGCGACCAATTGGGCTGACGGCAATCATCACCAACAGGCGTGAGGGAGCGATACGGCTCGCTCCCATCAATTTTATAGGTCGTGATTACGCCGTCCGTCTCTACATCCAATGGGTGCGATTCAAAGACGATCCATCCCCCATCTGGCGAAAGCGACGGCTCATATGCCATTTGATCCGTCCGATCTGTTACTTGCCACTCATCGTCCGTCTCTCCAAAAGCGTAGATGGTGTAAATTTCGTCATGCGACTCACGTTCGGAGGAGAAAACAATATGATCGGTAAGCCGATTCCACGCCGCGCCGGGCAGGCTGACGTTGCTGTTGCCATCAGCAACGAGGGAGCGGACAAGGTGGTCATGCGTATTGAAAATGAGCAGATCGGCTGGCTCGGTATTGTACCCGTTGACAAAACGGGTGAAGAGCAGATCGCCGCTGCTGGGCGACCACGCTGGGTTTTGCAAACTGCCAGTGACGGGGATATTGAGTGCTGCCGCTCCATCACTCCGTGAAGTTGACAGGGCGGCACTTGTTGGCACGACCTCGTCAGCCGCGCAGCCAACGATAGATAGGGTGATGAGGCTGAGGAAAAAGAGTATATGTTTCATAGTTTCACAGGGGTACGTTCAAAAAAAGGGCATGGTTCAAAAATCAACTGTGTTGCTTTAGTACCTTCTCAATAAATCGTGGACAAGACTTGACAAATTTCATCAGCACTTTATTTTACACGAGTACCATTAGGAAAATTTGTCAAGTCTCCCCAGAATACTGAGAAGATACCCTGCATCCTATTAAATTGTAAAGATGTTTCCTCAAAAGTTCAAGGTAGCGGAATTGTAAAAACAAGCATACCATAACCGTATGTTAAATACCTTTAACCCACAAATACTTCTAGGGCGATTGCAATCTCGCCTTAATTCGTGATCGTTTTCATGATCGAAAATCAAAAAAACCGATCACGAAAACGATCACGACAATCATAACGCATAAATTCTCCGCAATTCACATGTTATGTCAATTGCGGAGCTGCTAAAAACGGTGTAAATTTGGAATTTAACAGTGCGATTTGGAGGTTGCAATCGCCCTGCAAATACTTCAGGCTGAGAGGAATTATTCACTAATACTGCTTGGCCTAATTTCGGGGTTTTCTGTAGTGCAATTTTGTAAAATTGCACAGTCAATTTTACAGAATTGACCGTATCTTCTCAGTATTCTGGGGAGACTTGACAAATTTTCCTAATGATACTCGTGCAAAATAAAGTGCTGATGAAATTTGTCAAGTCTTGCCCCCAATTTTTTGAGAAGATACAATTGACCTACGATAATTGTCGGACAACTTCCGCCAGTGTGTACTAATGAGCCGTGTCAAATAGATGAGCCAGCCAATTATTGGGACATTATCTGAGAAATCATTGCACGCAAAGTTGAAGCGGCAATATACAGAAGATGGGGATTCATCAGAGCAGCTGGTTGATGGATATGTGATTGATGTGGTCAAGGCGGATCGGCTGGTTGAAATCCAGACAGGCAATTTCGGCGGGATGAAGAAGAAGTTGGCGGCCTTGTTGCCAACGCATAAAATCGAACTGGTCTACCCCATCTCCCAAGAGAAATGGATTGTACGCTGGGACAAAGACGGCCGACTTCAATCCCGTCGTAAATCGCCAAAACGGGGGAGATGGGAAGATATTTTTAACGAAATGATGCGGATTCCACATTTGATGCTGCATCCCAATTTAACGGTCACCCTATTATTGATTAAACAAGATGAGATTTGGCGCAACGACGGAAAAGGGAGTTGGCGGCGCAAACGATGGAGCATTTATGACCATCGTTTGTTAAGTGTGGTCGAGAAAAGAAGTGTAGGGACGGCGGAGGAGTGGCTGTCGTTTTTGCCGAAGGGGATGCCGCCCCTTTTTACAAATCAAGAGTTAGCAACGGCCGTTTTCTTCCCAAAACCAAACAAACAGCAGTTAAAACTGGCTCAAAAGATGAGCTACACCTTGCGTCATGCGGGGCTGCTCTCCGTTGTCGGCAAAAAAGGGAACGCCCACCTTTATGCAATGCGTAACAACACATGACGGTGAGTCACTTCATCGTTCATTATTGCTTTGCCCACTCTTGATATGCTATTGTCCAAACAGCGGCGGTGAAGGCGATTAAGAATGCTTTTATCAGCGCGATTAGCAAAACGGCCGTTAAATCCACAAAAGAGAGCAAAATCGAGTCATGCGTTACAGACAAAAAGGTGATGTAACTGATGCCGAAGACAATCCAGTTGCTGAATGTCACCACCCCCCAGAGAATAATCGTTGTACCGATCACCCCATTGCTATTTTTTTTGATGATGGTGAAGGGGTTGCGAACGGCCGTTTTTACCCCATGATCCAGCAATGCCGCATCCCGAAACGCGAGCGTGCGATACCAGACTGTCACCCAAGCAATCAACAGTATCAACAGTAAAAAAGGCAACAGACAGAGAAGCCCGCCGAAAAAGCCGATTACGCCGCTTTCTATAGCAGCATTCGGTAAACTAACTTGGTTGAACAAATAGATAATGCCGGTACTGCTGCCGATCATGACGACAAGTGTCAGCAAGAACCACGGAAAAAAAACGATTGCGTCCACAGCGGCAAAATGAGCCAGCCAGCCCCATCCTTCCTGTAATGATGCGCTCAATCGCACGGGTAACCCTTTTTCTGCATCGCGCACCGCCGCAATCAACGCCCCTTCCGAGACGGTGACGATAACCCAGAATAGGATAGTCCAGATAAAAACGGCCGTTAATCCCCCCGCCCCATACAAAAACAATTTCTCTGGCGTAAGCGAATTAAACAAAAGATCAGGCGAGGGAAGCGTCCCTAAATCAATTGCCGACACATCCCCTTTATATACCCACGACGGCAATGGCGGCAATACCGTCTGCACGATTACCCGTACCACACCCAAAAGTGTACTGTTGATCCCGATAACGATCCCCAACAGCCACATTATCTTATGCCGCCATACCAAACGAGCAGCGCGTGAAAAAAGTTCGTTGTAATTCATTGTACGGAGGTGCAGGTGAGCAAGCGGCAAGTGTGCAAGCGGCAAGTGCAGATAACTTGCATACCTGCAAACTTACGCCGCTTGCCCGCTTGCCCGCTCATTTACACAAATTTCGGCTCCATATCTGTCTCAATATATTTACCTGTAAACTGTTTGTACGCCAATGTGAATGCGACCGAACGCCATGCGGTGATGATAGATGTCAAGGCCGCGCCGATGATTCCTATGCCAAACCCAGCACAGACCATCCATACGCCTGATAACGCATTTATTTGCTCGCCAGAGAACAAAGATGTCATTGCTGGAGCCATCGCCAAGACCGCTAACGGAGTCATGACAATACTAAGGGCGAACCGAAAGACAAAACTAATGACCACAAAGAGAAAACCCAATAGCAATATCTCGCCGATATTGCTGCGTACCACATCCCAACCGTGTTTGATTGATTCCACGATACCTAAGTGGCGAATGACTATGCCGCGCACAGCAAACGCTTGAATTAACTGTATAGCAAAGCTGATTGGGGCTAATAAACAGAGCAAGGCAATAAAAGCAAATATAGCCAAACCCGCACCAGCCATCAAATTCTCAGGGTCAGTAAAAGTGGCAGAAAGAACAGCCATTCCCCCCGCTAATGCAAATATCGCCCCGAATGCGACAATGATAACAATCCAAATGGGCAAATACAGTACCAGATTGACCCCTACGATACGCCAAAATGCGCGTAAACCGGGCTGAAACGCTTCACCAACTGACAGCGTCATCTCGTCATCCTCATCTAACTGCCAAACGGAGCCGATCAAACCGCCGCGAGCGGCCGTCCCTACCGCCCAAATAGCAGCACCAACAATGATAGCAACGCAGCCAATCAATAATCCAGCCGCGCTCAAAGCGGTCATCGTTTCTGGTGACATCTCCTCTAAACCTGAAAAAGTGTTATTGTTATTATATCTGAACCCGCTTGCCGCTAAACCAGCAACAAAACCGAGAATCCACAACACTTTATTTTTCCATACAATATGCCACGATCTTGTAAGTAACTCTGCATAATCCATCATAACCTCCATTGGTATCTTCTCAATAAATCGTGGACAAGGCTTGACAAATTTCATCAGCACTTTATTTTACACGAGTATTATTAGGAAAATTTGTCAAGTCTCCCCAGAATACTGAGAAGATACCTCCGTTGCCTATCTTAATTTCTAATGTCCACATTACGCATAAGCGATAAAAGAGTTGTATAATATAATGTATGAGTAGACCACGCACTTTTCGTAGTGAAGCCATCGTGCTGAAGCGTATCAATTTTGGAGAGGCAGACCGTCTGCTAACTTTGTACAGTCGTGAATTTGGTAAGCTGAAAGCTGTTGCTAAAGGGGCGCGTAAGCCGCAAAGCCGTAAAACAGGGCATGTTGACCTGTTTATGCGTACACAGTTCCTCTTGGCACGCGGAAAAGGAATCCCCATCATTACTCAAGCAGAGATGGTGGAGGGGTATCCAGCATTGCGCGATAATTTGATGCAAATGACATACGCTTCATATATGGCAGAATTGGTGGATAAGTTTACGGTGGAAGATGATCCAAACCGCCCTTTATATCAACTGTTGAGCGATGGATTGGGATGGTGCGTGCTAGGGGATCAATTGCCTTTGGCGACTCGTTTTTATGAGCTGCATTTGCTGTCGCTGACTGGTTTTCAACCTCAATTTTTCCGTTGTACGGGGTGCAATGAGCCGATTCAAGAACGAGACCAATTTTTCAATGCGGAATTGGGCGGAGTGTTATGCCCAACTTGCTATGCGAAGGGGAAGAACGGCCGTTCCCTCTCCTCAACCGCCCTCAAAGTGTTACGTTATCTGCAATCCCATGAGTGGGATATGGTGAAAGGATTGCACTTAAAACGGCCGTTGCAAACCGAACTTGAACGCATCATGCAACATTACCTCACCTATATCCTTGAACACAATCTCAAATCAGTCTCCTTTCTCCGCCGCTTACGACACGAAAATACCCGATTCTAACCAGAACGAATACAATCAAGAGTAGCCTTACCCATCGTCTGCCCTTGCCAATCAATCAAGGCCAATGAAAAAACAAATTGACCATGCACTATCCGTAGATCATTGTTTTTTATGACTTGGCCCGACCCATAAGGAATTTATGCAACAAATACCAGAATTACTCCCCTTTCTTGCCGCATTTTTACTTGTCACCCTTTCCGCCTCACATATCGGCGAATTTTTTACAAAAATCAAACTACCCAAAATTACAGGCTACCTATTCACAGGCGTGCTAGTCGGCGCATTTATGCTCAAATTTTTACCGCAAGAAGCGGTTCATAATTTGCACTTCATTGATGAAATCTCGCTTGGTTTTATAGCAATGGCGGCTGGAAACGAGCTTTTTTTACCCGAACTAAAAGGAAAATTCAAAAGCATCGGCTTCACCACCTTCTTCCTCATTCTCATCACCTTTGTGCTCACCAGCGTCACCGTCTTCCTGATATCCGATTACATCCCCTTCACCATTGGGATGCCGACGACCAGCCTTCTTGCCGTTGCCATTTTGACAGGTGCGTTGCTCATCGCTCGTTCCCCGTCCTCCGCCATCGCCATTGTTGCCGAATTGCGGGCGAAGGGGCCGTATACCCAAATCATGCTGGGGGTGACTGTGATTATGGACATCATCGTCATTGTCATCTTCTCCATCAGCACCTCCATCGCTGACGCATTGCTGCTTGGTGTCAGTCTCAATGTAAATTTCATTTTGCTGTTATTAGTCGAGATGGCACTGGCCGTTATCAACGCTTATATTCTTTATCGCGTGTTGATATTGATTTTAGGCAGCAAATTACATATCCATATCAAAACATTCTTGATTTTATTAGTCGGCTATCTCATCTTCGTTCTTGCCACATTTTTCCGTGAATTCAGTGCCGAACATATGCCGTATGAACTGCTTGTTGAGCCGTTGCTCATCACCATGATCGCTGGCTTCTTAATCACCAATTACAGCAAATACCGCACTGAATTTCATCAAATTTTAAGCAAAACGGGGCCGTATATCTATATCGCCTTCTTCACCCTGACCGGAGCATCGCTCAAGTTAGATGTATTAGCAAAGATATGGCCGATTGCGCTTGTCATGGTCACAGTTCGTCTATTTGCCATTACCATCGGTTCATTTATCGGGGGAACGACAGCTGGCGACCCGCTATCGCATAACAAGTTAAAATGGATGGGATTTGTGACGCAAGCGGGGGTTGCATTAGGATTAGCGAAGGAAGTTGCCGATGAGTTTCCCGCATTTGGCACTGAATTTGCAACAATGATCATCGCCGTTGTCGTGCTTAATCAGATATTTGGACCTATCTTCTTGAAGTATGCGATTAATAAAACGGAAGAGGCACATGCTCACGGAAAAACTGCCCAATTCGACGGCGTACGGAATGCTATTATTTTTGGAGTTGATCCGCAATCCTTAGCGTTAGCACGTCAATTGCTCACCCATCATTGGCAAGTTAAAATCGCCTGTACCGATGAAAAATTCAAGCCGCCAAACAGCGATCTTGAAGATCACATTATCTGTGGCTGTAATGTAACAGACATCGGCAAAGATACCTTTGCCCAATTGGAAGCAGAAAATGCAGAGGCGGTAATAACGATGCTCTCTGACAAGGAAAACCTGCATCTATGCGAACAGTTCTATGAGCATTTTGGCACACAAACGCTTATTACCCGCCTGCACGAGCGCGATTATCTTGAACGATTCCAAGCGTTAGATGTGCTGATCGTCGATCCCGGCACTGCTATCATCAGTCTACTGGAGCAGTTTGTGCGTGCACCAACGGCCGTTTCCCTCCTGCTTAGTGGCAATAAAGATCAAATGATGACCGAAATCATGATGGCCGACGTGAATCTGCACGACACCTATCTGCGTAACTTGCGTCTGCCCGCCGATATCCTCATCCTCTCCATCCATCGCGGTGATGATGTGATCGTGACACACGGCTATACCAAACTAAAATTAGGCGACCGCATCACCATTATCGGCTCCCAAAAAAGTATTGATCATGTGATGTTGTTGACGGAAGCGGGGTAGGAGCAAGTTTGCAGGCAGACATGTTTGCGACATTGCAAACTTACTGCTTGCTGCTTACACACTCAAACAATGAACGTATTTTCTCAGTATTCTGGGGAGACTTGACAAATTTTCCTAATGATACTCGTGTAAAATAAAGTGCTGATGAAATTTGTCAAGTCTTGTCCATTGCTTCTTTGTGGTGAAATAATTGATAGGCTGAGTAGTTACAAACAATGAACATATATAAAACCGTATCCTTTCCTTTATTAAAAAAGTTGGACGCAGAAAATGCACATGAGTATACGCTGACGGCGTTGGCGTGGGCGCAGCGATTTGCGCCGTGGGTATTGCGCCGCATTGCTGGTGACCTGCCTGTCGATCCTGTCGTTTTTTGCGGGCTGACCTTCCCTAATGTGATCGGCGCGGCGGCTGGGTTTGACAAAGAGGTGCGCGTGGCCGAAGGGTTGGCGATGCTCGGCTTTGGGCATATCGAAGTCGGCACGCTGACCCCAAAACCGCAAGCGGGCAATCCCCGCCCGCGCATTTTTCGGCTGCCAGAGGATGGTGGATTGATCAATCGGATGGGGTTTCCAAATGGAGGGATGCAAACGGCCGTTTCCCATCTCGCCGCCCTCCCCGCCAGCCGTGCCTACATCATCGGAGTCAGCTTGGGCAAACAAAAGGAGACCCCGCTCGCCAACGCCGCCGACGATTACCGCGCTGTCATGCGAGCCGTCTACCCCTACGCCGATTATTTAGCCATCAATATCAGCTCGCCAAATACACCCGGCTTGCGCGATTTGCAAGGAGGAAACTACCTGCGCCATCTGCTGGCAACTCTGCAAACCGAAAATAACGCGCTGGCAATGAACAAAAAGCGTAAACCATTATTAGTAAAAATCGCCCCCGATTTGACATGGGCTGCGTTGGACAAAATCTTGGAAGCGATCAGCGACGAAGGGATTGACGGCATCATCGCCACCAATACTACCGTAGCGCGGGATGGATTACGGAGTAAAAACAAGAGCGAAACCGGTGGATTAAGCGGACGGCCGTTGCGTCAGCGCAGCACGGAGATTATTCGATATATTAATGAAAGGGTGAACGGCCGTTTGCCCATCATCGGCGCAGGCGGCATCAGCACTGTCGCCGACGTAGAAGAAAAACTAGAAGCAGGAGCCTCATTAGTTCAACTCTACAGCGGCTTGATATACGAAGGAGCCGCTCTAGCAGGGCGATTGGTGCGGCACAACTATTAACCCCTTCACCCCCACAGAGCCATCGCATGAAACACAGCATCAATTAAAAACCGATGGATTTGAAAATACACTTACATTCTCATTCATGCGATTGCCCTGATGCAATCACCCTAATTCCATCCTGCTGAGAAAAAATAGGTTATACTATAGCTGTGGTGAACAAACGGCATCATTCAAGATGCTCATAACTTCTCAATATTTCGGGGTGACTACAACGGATGAAAGAAATAAACGGATGGTGCAGTCGAGAAAACATCCGTTCATTTTCATAATCCGCTGTAGTCACAGTAAAAACAAAATAATTTCCCCGCTTTTTTGAGAAGATACGAATGAGGATTATTTAAGTTGCGTCAAAAAGGCCGAAAAGTTCTTCTCTGAAAAGTTGAACTTTTAGTTCTGCAAATTATTAAATCCTCATTCCTAAGCGAGCGGCGGCAGCGCCAAAGGACAAGGAGAGTAAACAATGAGTACTGTATTAGCTGGTCTCATCCCCATTCTATGTATTTTAAGTATTGGCATCATGATCATCGCCTTAGCTTCTGTGCGTATTGTGCAGGAGTATGAACGGGGTGTAATTTTTAGATTAGGACGCATTGCAGGCGCAAAAGGGCCAGGTCTCTTCTTCGTGCTGCCCTTCGTTGATCAGATGAAAAAAGTTGACTTACGCACCGTCACCCTTGATGTGCCATCACAAGAGGCGATCACGGCCGATAATGTGACCGTGCAGGTGAACGCCGTCGTTTATTTCCGTGTCCTAAACCCAATTCCCGCCATCGTCCAAATTGAAGATTACCGTCGAGCGACATGGCAATTGGCGCAAACCAGTTTACGGAATGTCATCGGGCAATCGAGCCTTGATCAACTATTACAAGATCGAGAAAACATCAACGAAACTTTACAACATATCATTGATGAAGCGACTGAGCCGTGGGGCGTAAAAGTCAGCATCGTTGAGATTAAAGATGTGGGATTAAACCAGCAGATGGTGCGGGCGATGGCGCGTGAAGCTGAAGCCGAGCGGGAACGCCGCGCCAAAGTTATCCATGCGACGGGTGAGTTGCAAGCGTCAGAACAGTTGGCACAAGCGGCGCAACGCATGCAAGATGAACCAGGAGCAATGACTCTGCGTTATCTGCAAACCTTAGTTGAAATCGGCATGGAGCAGAACACGACAACTATCTTCCCCATCCCCATTGAGATGTTATCCGTATTTATGGGGCAGGAGATCAAAGTCTCCATCGCTGATCGCATTCTAAAACCAGACACAAATGAGGATGTTTCATAAGTATGGCACAATGAAATAAGTGATACTAGTACACGCTGGCGGAAGTCTTTGTATCTTATTTGTTGCGGGAATCAGAATTCCCGCAACTCCCATCAGATAGGTATCGGGAATTCCGATTCCCGATACAGGCGGCGTATATCATCTAAGAACTTAGGCCAAGTTATACTAGTACAC
>WFSA01000006.1 GCA_015486215.1 Anaerolineae bacterium
AGTTAAAAATAGGGACAGTACGATTAGGCTAATCGTACTGTCCCTATGGGGGGGGCGTGTGATGATAATTTCTTGTTGCAACTCTATTTTTATTTGTGTAAAATCAGTAAAGAGATGATAGAGTACAAGATAGAGGTGTATGAATGAGTGAATATCAAGTAGGTATTGGACAAGTTAAGCGAGAAATTTCTCAAATACTTAATCGTGTTGCCTTTGGTGGTGAACGAATACTGTTGACTTCTCGTGGTAAACCAAAAGCTGTTATTGTTAGCTTGAAGGATTATGCGCGTATTCAACAGGTGGAAACACAAACAGAATTAGATCAGTGGGAGAGATGGCTGGCAGCTAATCGGTTGTTGACTGCCAAGATATTGGCAGAGCGAGGTAGTGAGCCAGTGGATGTTGATGCAATTTTAGAAAGCAACCGTGCTGATATTGAGGAGCGCCATGACTACTTATTTGACAATTGATGCTGGAATTGCTTTCAAGCTTATTACCCCTCACCCTAATCAACAGGTGTATATTGATTTAATCGCCAAGTGGCGACAGGCTGGGTATCAGCTTTGTGCGCCCACATTATGGGTGTATGAAGTTACTTCAATATTTACAAAAATGGCTCGTTTTGGACAATTAAGCATGAAAGCAAGCCATGAAGGAGTGCATTTAGCGAATCAGCTTGGTGTGCAACTTATTGCTCCAGATGAGGCGCAAAGAATTAAAGCAATGTATTGGACGGAAAAATTGCAACGTGCTGCTGCATATGACAGTTTTTATCTGGCAGTTGCAGAGACACTAGGCTGCGAATTGTGGACGACTGATAAAAAGTTGGTGAATGCAGTTGGTCAACCATGGGTACGATTGGCTGAGATGTAGTATTCATGAAATAAATTTGCCGCACTGCCTGCTCTTCGCATGAAGAGTTAGAAGTAGGTTAGAATCATTTTTAACCCTTCCATTTTCATCAATGCTGTTGTATCCTATGTTCACGTTTGGTTGGGTACACTCAAGGAAAAAACTCCTCCCCCAAACTGGCACGAGAGAAACGACTGGAACACCGAAACCAAGCGTAGGACAATGCCCCCCCCTTTTCCTTGAGTTAACATTGTCTGTTTGTTCGTCGTCTCCCTCCTGATGATGGACACAAAAAGCCACCTCCCTTTATTGGGTTGGTGGCTTTTTTGTTTCCCCCTTTTTCCATAAGTTTGCAACGAATTTTCACGAAGAGTGAAACCAGTTCGTGTTCATTCGTGAAAATTCGCGCCAATTCGTTGCTTTTTTTGCCCACACATCCCCCTTTTTTACGGAGAAAACCCCATGACTAGATTAGCCAATATAGAGAAGGCTGGATATTATCCCCTGCCTCCAGTTATTACCGACCTTATCCTGACTTACATTGCCGTGCCAGTAAATGATATTGAATCCAGCCAGAACGGCCGTCCACTAGACCCATGTGCCGGCGAAGGCACAGCCTTAGTCGCTTTGGCCGATAAATTAGGATTGGAGCCATACGGTGTAGAACTACACGAAGAACGAGCCGAGAAAGCAAAAACGGCCGTTTCCAACACATCATCACCATGCCTGGTCGCAATGCGAGCGGTATCCCCTATTTCATCAGCATGTCTGGCGGCAAAAGCGGCACCATCGCCCAATTCGTCGGCGTGATGGGGCAAGTGATTGCTTGCCCACACCGCATTGTCGGCGGTGATGATTGCGCCCGCTGCAACCAAAGGCACAAAAACGGCCGCAAATGTGAACAGTTCTTCCCCATGCGATAATTTCTCGCCCGTAACGATGTCGTGTCCCAATATCAGGGATGCGACATCATATGCCGTGTCGGCTACGATGGCTAACAGTAATCCTTCCAACGGCCGTTGACGCGCACTGCGTTGCAACTCTTGAATGAGAGATGGTGTTGGCGTATATCCGTGCGTGGGATGTAAGACGACGGCCTGCCTGTCGGGGATGAACTACGCACGACGATAATGGGTAAGTCGTCCCCGTCCGTGTCGTTTAAGCAGTCCGAAAGCGATTAGTTTATTGAAATCACCTGTGCGCGTTGCTTTTGCCCGCTCTGTCAATTGGGCATATTCCTTGTCTGTGATGAAATCATGCTCATCAATGTGGTCGAGAATCTGCTGGTGGTGTGGCTGTAATGTAGTGGCAGGGGCGCGTTTAGATTGTTCTACTTGCTTTTGTACTCGTAACAACTCATCCAGAATGCCTTCGGCGAAGTAACGGAGCCATGGGGTGAAGTCCAGATTTGGGGCTAATTCGTAATAATCATCACGCAGCCCAACTTTCTCAAAGTAGCGGGTGACATTTTGGTTGTAATAATTTTCAAAGCTGAACAGATTGAACGTGTCCAATCCCAATCCTGCAAGAAGTAGATTGGTGGCAAGTCGTGCGGTACGGCCGTTTCCATCCATGAATGGGTGGATGACGACCATCTGTTTGTGAAAAATACCTGCCAACAATAGCGGATCTAATTTCCCCCAATTTTCCTGTACAAATGTGATAAGGGCAGCCATCAAAGCGGGAACATCAGCATAGTCGGGCGGCAGGTAGACAATTTCCTGACCGCGCGGCACATAAATGACGACCGCTTCCTGCCTCCACGCGCCTACCTGATGAGCGGGGAGTAACTCCTCCATCACCGTTGCCTGAATGGTTTGTAATCGCTGCGCGGTGAAAGGTGCATCCACTTGTTGGTTCAGGTTGGTTAAGGCACGGTTGTAATTCAAGACTTCACGCTCGCTTTGGCGTGCATGGTTGGGATGCTGTTTGAGCAGTCGCTTAACTTCAGTCAGGGGCAGTGGATTGCCTTCAATGCTGGTAGAGGCGTAGGTGGAAACAGCCTGCGCTTGGGATTGCAGCTGCATGACAACGGCCGTTGGCAGGACGTGTCGATTCAACTCATGCACCAGAATGGCGATTCGTTTGAGCATGTCAAGAAGTGGCGGCGTGATCGTGTAAAGAGGATTGAATGATTCCATCGCCTAAGTATAGCCTATCTTTCGCCTATTTGCTATTTGCCAGCAGGTGTGGAATAGACTTGTTCAAATTAACTTAGGGAAGGTTCGTAAACAACTTTGGAGTTTCGTCATCGCCCCCCCACCCTAACCCTCCCCCTTTAGG
>WFSA01000007.1 GCA_015486215.1 Anaerolineae bacterium
ACGAAACAACATTATGATAACTGTTATCTCTCTTATTGGTGAACAAAATTTGCCTAATTTGTTACCCATCCTGCACCTTAAACCAGAACGGGTCATCCTTGTGTATACCGATTTTACTGAACAAACGGCCGTTCGCCTTACCAAACTTATTCAACCCCATACAGAAGTCAGCCGATTGAGTGTAGATGCTTATAACATTGACGAAACCAGAACGCAATTAGAGCAGGCCGTGAAGGGTCTACCCACGTCAAAACTTCTCATTAACTTCACTGGCGGCACAAAAATGATGAGCTTGGCTGCCTATCAAACGGCCGTTAATCTCAACGCACCAATGGTTTACTTAAAGAGCGAGGGAAAGCAATCTTCGCTCTACTGGTATAAGTTAGAAAACGGCCGTTACGCACAACCAACAATAGAAAGCATCCCTTCGCTAATCACCATACCAGCTTACCTACAAGCATACTTGGATGAATATCACATCTCTGGCATCGTGAAAAGCGGTGGTCGCGGGCAACGATTTGAAGAGGCCGTTTATGGTGCGTTGAAGCCAGTTATGCATGAAATCTGTGCGGGGGTAAAGATGCACAACACCGTTGATATTGATTTTGTCGTGCGTTGTGGCAATCAAGTTGGCATCATCGAAACAAAATCGACGCTTAAAAATACAAAGAAAGGGATAGACCAGCTTAACACGGCGGGTGGACGAGCTTATTTAGGAACGTATACCAAAAAATTCTTTGTATGCGATCAAATTTGGGGGAGCTATCTCGACGATTTAAGGCAAATTGCAGATGATCGCAGGATCAAGATCATTGAGTTGCCTAGTTTTGGTCAAAATGACGCGCTGTCCGCAGCTGATACAAGAAAACTACAAACACAAATTAAAGATGCACTGGGCTGTGTGGGGTAAACGGCCGTTATCCCATCCACAAAAAAACAACCCACGAGGTAAAAAAAGATGAATAATACACAATTAGTCAACGACGGACTTTCCTTGATGACACAAATAAACGAACATGACCCTATCGCTGTCGGCGATACGGCCGTTTCCCATCAACTGCATCAGACCGCACAACTCACCGCCACCCTCATCGCCCAGCGGCAAGCGGGGAGTGACATCGCTCATGCTGATATGGTCAAACTGTTTCAAAAAGTTGACCGTTATTTCAGCGACAGCGACCTGCGCGATATCTGTTTCCGCTTAAATGTGGATTATGAAGATTTTGGCGTGAGCGGAAAGCGGGATAAGGCGCGGGAGTTAGTGGTGATGATGGATAGACACGGCCGTTTACCCGATCTGGCAACTATCGCCGCCCAATTACGCCCCAAAGTTAATTGGAAAGACTCGTCACAGCAGATTGGGGTGACAGATATTACCGCCAAATTGAATGTAGCCGTCGTCGTTGACATCTCTCGCCCGACCGTGCGCGATGTTGCCCACTATTTAGACGATATTGATATGGACGCTAACTTTCTGCTACTGCAAAACACAGATGCGGATAGACAGCTTTCCGCTGATGGAAAATGGAACGCGTACATCTCCGCCTTTGCCCAAACGATGGACAGCATTAAATATACATTCAGCGGCGCACGGTTACACTTCTTCCTATCCGCTCCTGGCGCATTGATTTTTGGATTGGGCTGCATCTGGGGAACGGTTGATGAAGCGGAGGTGTATCATTGGCAACGCGGAACATATTACCCTGTTATTTCCATCTCCCGCACTTTACGAAGCCAGCGAGGAAGTAACAATGAATAATGAATAATTTGTTCATTATTCATTATTAATCGCCGTTATGCCTATATCAATCGTTCTACAACTACAAGCAGAAGCCAACGGCCGTTTCCAAGGCAGTACCGGCCGCGCCGTTCATGGCTTCTGGTACCAACAATGGCAAAAAACAGACCCCGCCATCGCTGCCACATTGCACGCCAACAACGGCCCGCAACCGTTCACCCTCTCGCCATTGATGGGATTGCCCCGTCCGCAACGAGGGCAAACGGCCGTTTCCTCCAAACAAACCGCGTGGCTCCGCTTCACCGCCCTCCATGACGACCTTGCCCAATCGCTCTTGCAAAACTGGATCATCCATCTGCCCGCCCAAATCGAACTGGCTGGCATTCCATGGTCAGTACAAACCATCGCCCTTGCACCCGACCAGCATAAATGGGCAGGGCAAATGAGTTATGAAGAGCTAACGGCCGTTTCCCCCACAAAAAAATGGCAATTCCACCTGCACACCCCCACCGCCTTCCGCTCCAAAAGCGGACAACTCCCCTTCCCCCTGCCACACAGCCTGATCAACTCGCTGTTGCGTCGTTGGCAGGCATTTTCCCCCCACC
>WFSA01000008.1 GCA_015486215.1 Anaerolineae bacterium
TACTTGTCTGGTATGAGGTTGCGGGAATTCCGATTCCCGCAACAAATAATCGCAAGAAAACCCCGAAGAACTTCCGCCAGCGTGTACTAGTACAGCTTGGCCTACCTTCTTCGGAGTTTTCTGTAGTGCAATTTTGGAAAATTGACCTACGATAACTTCCGCCAGTGTGTACTAGGGTTATATTGTTGATAAATCGTCACGCTGGAATTTGTGTTATACTTGCGGACATACGAGATAATCGGTTTGTTGGAGAAAAAATGAGCACATTATTTGCCAAAATTGTACGCGGGGAGATTCCCGCCGACATCATTTATCAAGATGACCTTGTAACCGCCTTTCGTGACATTCGTCCGATGGCTCCCTCCCATATTTTAATTGTCCCCAACCGCATTATCCCCACCGTAAATGACCTCACGGAAGCAGATGAACGCACGGCAGGCCGTTTGTTTCTCGCCGCTGCCCATATCGCTAAACAAGAAGGGATCGATGAGGATGGCTATCGACTTATTATCAATGTTAATGAACATGGCGGACAGGAAATTTTCCATCTGCACATGCACCTTGTCGGCGGACGGCCGTTAGGCCCTATGCTGCGGAAAAACAAGAAATAAGTTTGCAACCCTGCACACTCCCATGTTATACGTCAATACAAGTACCATCACCGATCCACGCATTAATTTGGCGATTGAAGAGCATTTGTTACGCAATGTGACGATTAAAGAGCCGATTGTGCTGTTTTACATCAATGATCCGTCTGTTATTATTGGGCGCAATCAGAATAGTTTGGAGGAGATTGATCCTGAATATGTGAAGGCGAATGGGATCAATCTTGTGCGGCGGCTTTCGGGCGGCGGGGCAGTTTATCACGATCATGGCAATCTTAATTTTAGTTTTATCACCGATGGGGCGCGGGATTTGCATAATTTTAGCAAATTTAATCAGCCGATCGTCGCCGCTTTGCGCGAGTTGGGTGTGAATGCGGATCTGCATGGTAAAAGCGATATTTTTGCGGATGGCAAAAAAATATCGGGCAACGCTCAATATGCGGGCAGGGGACGGATGTTCAGTCATGGGACGTTGCTGTTTGATACAGATTTGGAACAGCTGCTGAAAGCGATCAACCCTGCACAGGCGAAAATCGAATCGAAGGCGGTGCAATCCATCCGTAATTTTGTGGGCAATATCCGTGAATTACTGCGGGATGATATGAGCATCGCTCAGTTGCGGACAGCATTGCTGGACGCGCTTTTTGAGGGGAATGTGGTGGAGTATGACTTAACGGCCGTTGATCGCCAAAAAATAGAAGAGATCGCTGACGGCCGTTACCGCTCATGGGAGTGGAACGTTGGACACGCGCCCAAATTCGATTTGCAGACGACAGAACGCTTTCCCATCGGCAAAGTGGATGCCCGTTTGCAGGTGAACAAAGGGCATATTCAAAAGTTGAAACTGTATGGCGACTTTATCGGTGACAGCGAAGCGGGCGAATTAGAATCCTATCTTTGCGGCGCGCGTTACCGTAAAAAAGAGGTGCGAGAGGTGTTAGAAACGATCAATTTAGATGATTATTTTGGCGATCTCTCGATAGATATTTTTTTACAATTGCTCTCCTTATCATAATTTTTGGGGAAAACCTTGAGTTTTTTGAAATCAGCTTAAGTACAGCAACTGGTAAATAAAAAGTTTAAGGTCTCTCTAAATTTTTATACTCACCCTAGGATAAGGCGGGCGTTATCCGATCAGTAGATCGAGGAGAAAAGTATGTCTGTTTCATTAACGTGGCATGGTCACGGCACATTTACATTAGATATTGATGGCACGATGGTGGTCGTCGACCCCTTTTTTGCAGGAAATAACCCAGCGGCCAAAACGGCCGTTGAGGACATCCCAGCAGAGTTTGTTTTGCAAACACACGGACACGCCGATCACATTGTTGATACCGTCCCATTGGCACAGCGCACAGGCGCGTTAGTCATCGCTAATTTTGAGATTGGCACATGGATCAACAATAAAGGGTATGCCAATACCCATCCGATGAACACGGGCGGCAGTTACACCTTCCCCTTCGGCAAGGTAAAAATGACCCCCGCACTGCATAGCTCCAGTCTGCCCGACGGCTATTATGGCGGCGATCCCGGCGGGTTTGTGGTGGAAGCGGGCGGCAAGCGCATCTACTTTGCGGGCGACACGGCCGTTTTCTCTGATATGGCGTTGATCGGGGCGATGGGATTAGATTTGGCGGTGCTGCCCATCGGCGATAATTTCACGATGGGGCCGGACGATGCCCTATTGGCACTCGAATACCTCAAGCCCAAAGCGGTCGTCCCCGGTCATTATAATACGTGGCCGATTATCGAAGTCGATGTAGAAGCATGGATAGAACGAGTGAAAACAGAAACGGCCGTTACCCCCATTCTCCCCGTCGTTGACAAAAAAATAGAGTTGTAAAGAGATAGAGAGGGGAGATAGAGAGGGGAGATAGAGAAGAGGAGTATACATTTCTCTATCTCTACACACACTCTCTCTATCTCTATCTCTCTCTATCTCTCTCTCTCTCTCTCTCTCTCTCTCTCTCTCTTACGGGACACGCCAATCATTTCCGATTAGGATGGAAATATCGTAATTGGGGAGTTCGGCGTTGTCGGGAAGGGTGAGCGTACCATCGGTTACATTTAGCGGTGGCACGCCCATGAGTTGGATAATATATTGGGTCGTGTAGGGAAAATTACCATATACGGTCAATTGAGTGGTGCGGTAGGTGGACGCATCGGCGTTGCCGACTTCGACGACATTCAACCCATGTTGTTGCAGGTAGTTTTCCGTTTCGCCTGCTAATCCAAATTCGGCCGTGCCATTTTCCAGCATCAAGCGTGCGCCTTCAGCGGCGACTAAATCGATCAAATTGTCAATTTCAGGGGCGGGGATAGCTGGTGGTTTGAACAGTTGATCGCGTAAAAGGCGCAATTTTTCCCGATTGGGGACAAGGACTTGACGGCCGTCGGGGGTCGTTTCGTTGTAGACGTATTGATAATCAATGACGGCCGTGTTGATATTGTTAGACGGAATATCCTGCATTAACAATGCCAGTTGCAACATTTCATCTAGTGACATATTGGTGCGGACATTTTCCTGAAAAGATTGCCAAAGCTGGGGCGATTTTACCGTCAATTGGGGCAGCATATCCAGCCCGACAATTTTGTCGCGCACGGCCATAATCACCTTTTGCTGCCGCCCAGCCCGATCTACATCACCGCCAAAAGTCGCCCGTGTGCGTGCGTATTTCAACGCCGTTTCCCCATCCATCTGGTACACTCCCGGCTCCAAGTAGAGCGGATCATACCCATAGCAATTGTCGGGATAGTCGGGATCATCAATCAATTCTGACACTTCAATTTCCAGCCCGTCAATGAGATCAACTACGTCGGTGAACGCTTTGAAATTGACGGCGGCGTAATACTCAATATTAACACCTAATGTCGCTTCAACCGTATCCATTGCTAAGGCGGGGCCGCCGCCAGGGTATTCATAAGCCGCGCCCATATAATGCGCTTGATTGATGCGATCCAGCCCAAAGCCGGGGATTTCTACCCATAAATCGCGTGGTAATGAGAGGATAGCGGCCGTTTTGCCTACGGGATCAACGGTCAAGACCATCATTGAATCGGTATGCGTCGGCCCCTCTTCGCCACAGCGTAGATCGATGCCTAACAGCAGGATGTTGACGCGATTTTGCCCGCTCCACGCCTTAAAACTATTAGCCGAAATAATCGGGGCGATGGAAACGGCTGGCTGTCCAGATCCTTCCTCTATGGTGACGACAGCATCAGGAACGGCTTCTTCGCCTGCTTCAAATTGGGGAACGATTACATCCCCTGCGGAGGCGAGCGTTCGCGTGCTTTGGAATAGCCAGATGGACATGCCGATAAAAACGATCCCGCCGACGATAATGAAAAGTATCAATGCCCATGAGGGGATGGTGTAACCGTTTTCGTACTTGTTTTTGTGTTGTTTTATAGTCATAATTCGTTACCCATTTAATTATACGGGATTGTAGCCGCGCATTATAACATAAGGAAGGGGAGAGGATAAAGTAAGGAGCAAGGAGCAAGTTTGCATACTTGCCCACTTGCCCCTCCCTTGCCCTTTAATGGGAACAATGTGCTATGTTTTATTGACAGTAGGAGAGTATAATAGGCGACATGATAAGCTTAGTGGGGCAGAGAATTGGTGAATATCTGATTGTGGCGCGGCTGGGGAAGGGAGGGATGGCGCAGGTATATAAAGCGTATCATCCTTCTTCAAGCCGTTATGTTGCAATCAAAGTTTTACATGCCCATTTAGCAGAGGATGGTAATTTTGTTCAGCGTTTTCAACGTGAGGCGCGTGCTTGTTTTAAGCTGCACCATGCGTATATTGTG
Organism: Anaerolineae bacterium; assembly: GCA_015486215.1. GTDB lineage: Bacteria > Chloroflexota > Anaerolineae > Promineifilales > Promineifilaceae > S016-13. The sequence goes on from WFSA01000008.1 coordinate 4,419, forward strand.
CGTGTTTTTGATTTTGATAGTTGGAATGACTCTTATTATATGACGATGCAGCTGGTGGAGGGTCCGTCGTTGAAGGCGGAGTTAGAGCGGCGAAATAAGTATAAACGGCCGTTTACCGATACAGAACTTGTTCGCCTATGCGCTGCGTATAGTCATGGATTGCAATACGCGCACGATCGGGGGATGGTTCATCGTGACATCAAACCTGCCAATTTGATGTTGACTCATACGGGGCACCCTGTTCTATTAGATTTTGGGATTGCCCGCATAGTGGGCGAGACACAATACACGATGACAGGCGCATTGGTCGGCAGTCCCGCGTATATGTCGCCTGAACAGGGGCAGAGTGGAGAGTTAGACGGCCGTAGCGATCTCTATTCGCTAGGTACAGTGCTGTATGAAATGGCCGCCGGCCGCCCGCCATTCTCAGAAGATACGCCGATGGCGACATTGATGAAACATATCACCACCACGCCCCCTCCACCTGCCGAATTCCGCCCCGACATACCGTCTGCTTTGGAATCCGTCATCCTTAAATCATTAGAAAAGCGGCCAGAAGACCGGTTCCAATCTGGGGATGAGTTTGCCAATGCTCTAATGGATGCGATGGATTTGCCATCCGATGTGTCGTTATTGCGCGAGCCGATTAGGCCATTGGCAAAGATGGTGATTGCACGTGAACTGTCACCCGCCGATCCGATTTTTCGACGCAAGGAAAAGAGTACCTCTCGGCCGCGCTCCACCTCTATCAAATGTAAAAATTGCAATACGATTAACGATAACCCCACCCAATTTTGTATAAAATGTGGTCATGCGATCAAAGCTGTCTGCCCCTCATGTTATGCGAGCAATGACATCAGCCTCGTCCGTTGTGTTGAATGCGGTATTGATATGCAGAAAACTGTCCGCAAAAAACGCCAATGGCGGGATAAAGCCGAGATGTCGCGTAGAAAGCGTGATTTAGAGTATAAAAAAGTGGAGGAAAAGCGTTTTCGGAAGCAGCTCGAAAAATTACGCGATCCCAAAAAACATAAGGCGGTTTTACTCTCATTGAAGCCGTACGGCTCAAGAGCGGTTAATGTATTGCTTGAGGTGCTATCGGATGATGATCCTACGGTTCGGTATGGGTCAGCTAGGATATTGGGGTATATTGGCAATGAAGATGCCGCCGCGCCATTGATCAACGCCCTTTCTGATTCTGATTCGCGTGTGCGGTATTGGGCGATTGACGCATTGCGGCGATTAGAGGCGGTAACGGCCGTTGACGATATTGGTAAATTATTAGAGGATAAAAATAGAAGGGTTCGCACCTGTGCATTAGAGACGCTGCAACGGTTCGACACGCCGCAAGCGCGTACAATCCTCAAAGAGAAGCATAAATGGTGGCAGCTGTTTTGATCATCCTCTCGTCAATCTTGAATTTTGTAGGTTTAGGGAAGCCATCCGCGTAAAGACATAGTGGTGAACGATTATTGCGGCACAGCTTCATCAATGAAATCCCAAAACGCTGTTTGCGCGGCAGTGGCGGGGCGGCGGCTGTGACGACCAACGTATATGTCACGGGTGATGTTTAGCCCGCGTACGGTGATGGGGGCAACGCGATCGCGCACCAGTCTGGTAACAATAAGACCAGAAACAAAACCGACTCCCAGCCCCTCCTCAACAGCCATCGCTATCGCTTCTGAATTGCCCAAAATAAGCAAAGTGTTCAATCGATCCGCTTCGATGCCGATAGCGTATAAACTCTCCTCAACGGCCGTTCTTGTCCCCGATCCCTCTTCGCGTAAAATAAAATCCGTCTCATACAGATCGGCTGCTTCAATCACCCCGCGCTCTGCCCACGGGTGATCCAATGGGGCGATGAGTTTGACCTCATCCACTGCAAGTTGCTTCAACTCAATATCTCTCGGCACGATTTCTGCCTTGCTGACCAATGCCAGATGTGCGTCACCATCACATACGCGCTGTAACGCATTCCTCTGCGACGAAACATGACATGCCACCTGCACTTGCGGATGATGGCGATGGAATCTTGCCAGCAGCGGCGGCAACAGATATTTGCCGGGTGTGGTGGAGCAGCCGACGTATAAATCTCCGTGAATAATCCCTTCTAACGATTGCATCATCTCCTCAATGTGGACAGATCGGTGAATAATATCACGCGCAAGAGGCAGCAGGGCGACTCCTGCGGATGTTAAGTGGATGGAACGGCCGTTTCTAACGAATAACAGCTGCCCAAAATGATTCTCTAATGAATGGATATGCTGGCTGACGCTCGGCTGAGTCATATGGAGCCGGCCAGCCGCTTGCGTGAAGTTCAATGTTTCTGCCGCTGTCAAAAATACATTGAGTTGATGTGTATCTAACATAATTACCTTTGGGGTATCAAGCACAGGGAAGGAGACCGCCCCGTGCAGAGAAATTCTTCAGTATCTTCTCGAAAAATTGGAGACATGAGTACAGCAGATTTGGAAAAAAACAGATTGACTCGACTGACGCAATTTGTTCCTTTCTTAATTTGTTGTACTCACGTATCTTCTCAGTATTCTGGGGAGACTTGACAAATTTTCCTAATGATACTCGTGTAAAATAAAGTGCTGATGAAATTTGTCAACTCTTGTCCACGATTTATTGAGAAGATACGCTTTGCCCATGTAAAAAAGGGAAACTGTTTATAGGCGGTTACTTAGGAACGAGGATTTATTTAACTGCCAAAGTTGTCGTTCCCGCCCCCGCCTTCGTGAGGGTAAACTCTTTTAGGCGGGAATCCATGATTTTCCAGACTGTGGATTCCTGCCTTCGCTGGAATGATAAATGGGTAGCTATCTATTGGCAATTGAAGTGCACCCATTAGTTGATCAATGGGTGTGTTTCAAATGAGTTGAAGTAAAGTGACAGTCACGGGGCACATACCTTCGAGTAAGCCAAGTCCGTTCGCCCCGTGACAGTTACTTCTATTGAGATGAAACACACCCTTTATCAATTCGATTTACCTATTGTAACTCAGAGGTAAGAACTATAAGGAAAACCTTGTTTATCTATTGATTTCCCTACACTCTGAATTATACTGATAGTGAAGGAATTCACAACCAAAAGCACAGTAATGGATGAGATGGCAGGCAAAATGGTCATCAAAATAGGATTAAAAAGCATGTCAGTAGTGAAAAACATTCCGTGTGCGATAGGTGTAAACGTATAAATTAAGGAGCAGAGCTATGAGAAACAAAATGATATTAACCAGCATGATGTTAATTTTTGCCATGCTATTTGCCGCTTGCGGCAGTACAGAAGAAGTTGCCCCCGTTGTCAAAGAAGCAGACGTTGCTGTCGAGGAGGCTGTCGCCGACGATGCGGTCACACCGACAGAAGCAGCCGTAGAAATGCCGACTGAGGCAGTCGAAGCAGCCATTGAAGAGGCTGATTTAGACACGGCATTTCAGATATTCCTTGATGATATGGAGGCGTACAACACCATCAGCCCCGACTTGCTATATGGCATGACGGCAGGCGGCGGTGATGTGTTCGTCCTTGATGTTCGTTCCCCTTCCGAATTGGTGGAGAAGGGATGGATTGAAGGGGCTGTCAACGTTCCTTTGCGTGAGTTGGCTGATAGCACCGAATATCTGCCCAGTGAAGAGATGACCATCGTTACCTATTGCGGCACAGGCTGGCGTTGTACCATTGCCCTGACCGCGCTGGAAGCGATGGGCTGGGATGATGTGCGCGGCTTAAAGGGCGGCAGTTATGGCGGCTGGGTAGATGCAGGGTATCCGATTGGAGCTGGCACAGTTCCTGAATTGGTCGAATTGAATGCGTTTGAACCAGAAACGGCCGTTGTCGCTGAAATACAGACGATGCTCCAAAATATTCCCGATGATTACGGAGTCATCACCGCCGATGCGCTGGAGGCTGAGATAGCCGATAACCCCGATCTCATTCTGATCGACGTGCGTAAGCCGGGAGAGATCATTGAGAAAGGGTATATTGACGCTGAAAATGTCCTCTTTATTCCGTTAGAGGAGTTCATCGCCAATGCCGATCAATGGCCAGATATGGACGCGCCCATCGTTACTTATTGTGGCAGCGGCCACCGTTCCACCATCGCTATGAGCATTCTGTGGGCGAATGATTATACAGATGTTCGTAGCTTAAAAGGCGGCTACGGCGGTTGGGCAGGTGGCGAGCATCCCACTGTCGGTGCGGCAGAAGTAGAAACGGCCGTTTTCAATTTGAACGATAATTTCCAGATATTCCTTGACGATATGGAGGCATACAACACCATCAGCCCCGATTTGCTTTACGGCATGACCGCAGGCAGTAATGACGTATTCATCCTCGATGTCCGCAAGCCAAATGAACTGACAGAAAAAGGGTGGATCGAAAATGCGGTGAATATCCCCTTGTTTGAGTTAGCCGACAGCACCGCCTATCTGCCCAGTTTTGACACGCCAATTGTCAGCTATTGCGGCACGGGCTGGCGTTGCACCATCGCCCTCACCACATTGGAAGCGATGGGGTGGGAGGATGTGAAAGGGTTGAAAGGGGGCAGTTATGGCGGCTGGGTTGAGGCTGGCTACCCCATCTCCGCAGGGGTTGCGCCAGAACGGACTGCCTTGAATGAGGCCGATGTATCTGATGATCTGCTGCTGGCCGCGCAATCGTTATTGGATAGTGTGCCTGACGGATATGGTGTTATTACGGCCGATGATCTGCTGTTGGAACAGACGGAAAATCCAGATTTGATCTTGATTGATGTTCGCAAAGAGAGTGAGTTAGAGGAAAAGGGAATCATCGATCATAATCCCGATTTATGGATAAATCTGCCATTGGAGGAGTTTGTCGCTGATATATCTCTATGGCCTGAGGATTTGGATGCTCCCATCGTTGTCCATTGTGGTAGCGGTCACCGCTCCACCATCGCCATGACGATATTATGGGCGAATGGATACAGTAATGTTCGCAGTTTGAAAGGGGGGTTCAGCGGCTGGGTAGATGCAGGGCATTCTGTTATGGAGTATGTGATGCCGTAAACGGCCGATAACGGTCAATGCTGTGCAAAATGGTTCGTTCTTTGGTGAGCGAACCATTTTGTATGGTGAATGGTTGTGTCAACATCGGTTAAAAACTGATGTCTGGTATAGGAAGTGTGCTAGAAGCGTACTTTGGATTAACTAAACGTTGTCCCCAACACGCTTTGGCGTGTTTTTTGTATTGGGCTTCGGTTTTAACCGATGCGGCCAATGGTAAACGCATAATTTATAGATAAAACGGCCGTTCACCCCAAATTCGTTATGCAACCTGAACGGTCACACGCTTACCTGCTCGTTCCAGCATATCCACCAACGCATCAATCGTAAATTTACCAGTTTTCCCTCTCACAACATCGGAGACGCGCGGGCGGCTGATTTGTAACAGCTGCGCGGCTTCTCCCTGTTTAAGCTGCTCCGCCTTGATCCATTCATCAATCTGGAGCATAAGTTGCGCTTTGATTTTTAATTTGGCTGCCTCAACAGGGGCAAACCCAAGATCGGCAAAAACATTGCCATTAACGGGCGTGATGTGGGTTATGGATATATTAATATCACTCATAGCATTTTCTCGCTGTCTTTAAGGCTGGAGCCAACTTATTTTAGGGTTTTTCATCATTCATGCATGAAATTGTATAAGATTTTATACATTATTGTAAAGGAGAGACGGCCGTTTTTGTTCCCCCAAATCCCCGCCTCCGCCTCACCTGTGCTATACTCCCCGCCATCATTCATACCCTAAATCCTAGCCCAAAGTGCATCGCACCTTTAGGTGCGTTGCACTTGGAGGAAACTATGCGACTACAACGAAAAGA
>WFSA01000009.1 GCA_015486215.1 Anaerolineae bacterium
GATCGTCGATGAGTACAGGATGGAATTGCCCGCCGACGGCGGCTACCAGATCGAAATCGGCCTCTATTTGGCGGAAACAGGGCAGCGGCTGCAAGTTATGCAGGGCGGACAGGCGACGGATCTGATTTTGATTGAGAAAACTATGGTGGAAACGGCCGTTGCCACAACAACAAGCACCCCTTCCACGCATACGCTCTCCCTGCCACTCATCTTGAATATGCCGACGGTCACGCCATCTCCCACCCCGTTACCGACCGTCACCCCGCTGCCGACCGCCACTCCCAAGCCCGCCTTTCCCGTTTATGAGGGTGCGCCGCTCGATTACGGGCAGATGGGGATACAGATGCACATTCAGCAGACATCGCTGCCTCCTCTTTTTGATCATATCCGCCGCTTGGGCGTTGGATGGGTGAAGACGCAAGTGTCATGGAAATTGTATCAGCCGTATGCCGATCAATACGCAGAGGAACGATTTGCCGAATTGGATGAATTTGTCCGTCTGGCAGAGGAAGCGGGCGTAAACGTGATGCTGGGGGTCTCGAAAGCTCCTGAATGGAGCCGCCCGACAACAGAAATGGATGGTGCGCCGACGGATTACGCGCTATTTAGCGACTTTATGGGGGTGTTGGCGACGCGCTATCAAGGGCGGGTGGCGGCGTATGAGCTATGGAATGAGGCGAATTTGCAACGGGAATGGAATGGTGCGCCGTTGGGCGGAGATGAAGCGGCACGATTGATGCGGGCGGGGGCGACGGCCGTTCGCCAGGCGGATCCATCGGCACTGCTTATCAGTGGTGCACCGGCGGTGACGGGGATCAATGATGGGGTGACGGCCGTTGACGACCGCGTGTTCATGCGCCAGCTATTAAACGCAGGCACAGCCACTTTTGTAGACGGAATCGGCGTGCATCCTTACGGCTGGGCAAACCCACCTGATACAGAAGTCGGCACGCCCTCGCCCGCCACCAGCCATAATAATCATCCCAGCTTTTTCTTCCGCCAAACGCTGGATGAGTACGCCGCTCTGCTGAATGAATTCGACACGCCGCGCCCGCTCTGGCCGACAGAGTTCGGCTGGGCGACGTTTGACGGTTTAAACGCGGAGCCGCCCGCAGGGGTGGAGTATATGAATCAGGTGGACGAGTGGCAGCAGGCGGTTTATACGATGCGGGCGTTTGAGATGGGGCAGGAACGGCCGTTCGTCGCGCCGATGATCTTATGGAATTTGAATTTTGGCGCATATTTAGGGACGGAGTATGCTGAAGCGGGATATGGATTGCTGCGCGGAAATGGATCGGAGCGGCCAGTTTATTTGACGATTGAAGATAGCAAACCGTAAGGCGGCTCTTGGTGATAAATCTGTCGCGGTGTCGGTAACACCCCTTACAGACAAGTTGATAGAACTGTGGGAGTCTTGATGATGGGAATGATAGCATGGTTCAAATTAGGGTGAATCATCTTTGCCTTTATTGCGCGATTGGGCGACCATAAAGGAATAAATTATAGGGGCGCGGCCTTATGCCCGCCCCCAAAGTATAAAGATCATCTTGCGTAAAATGAGCCATGTCGAATTTAGTATGGAAGCATAACGCGGATGGCTTCGCACGCGGATTTAGCGGATAAACGCGGATTTCCTGCTTTGATCCACACTTTATTTTACACGAGTATCATGTAACTTCTCAATATTTCGGGATGACTACAACGGATGAAAGAAATAAACGGATAGAGCAGTCGAGAAAACATCCGTTCATTTTCATGATCCGCTGTAGTCATACTAAAAACAAAATAATGTCCCCGCTTTTTTGAGAAGATACAGTATCATTAGGAAAATTTGTCAAGTCTCCCCAGAATACTAAGGGAAGGTTCGTTTTTAACTTTGGACTTTCAGGTGACAGGCACTTGGCAAGTGCCTGTCACCTTGGCCACAGTTATTTACGAGTTTTCCCTAAGAAGATACGATTCGATATATGAGCAAAGATAACGATACGCACCAGCATGATGCAGAAAAAATAACACCCTTCCTCGCCCCTGAAAATATGGAGTATGTGATTTGCCCTGAATGTTACGGCAAAATGGCGAAGGATGCGCTCGTCTGCCCTCATTGCGGCGGCACTCTCTCTGATGGCGTTCCTCATGATGATGCGCCAAAAAACAAGATGATCCATTATGTATGGATGGCTTTGATCGGCTTGGGGGCAATTGTCATTATCGCGGGGCTTCTTATCGGTTTTGCTGGGCCGAGCATGATTATCGGCGGAATTTTGTTGTTAGCGGCATCGCTCACGAAACGGTTCGCTTGATAAAAGCAAGTATTGCTCGCTATGCGTGCATAAAAAACGGCCGTTTTTACTTCTCAGCCAAGATAGCATTGGGCGACCCAGCGGGTCGCCCCTACGGGGGGGGAATATGTCCATTTATTTAACGATAATGGGCAGATAGACCTCTCTTGCTTCTATGAAAAAGTGAGCCGGGCGGCTCCACGCGCCGGAGATCGTGTCAGATTTGGCACGAATCCACCACGCGTACTCCCCTTTTGGCAGAGCGGTGGAGACGGTGTAGGAGCAGTTCTGGGTTGCGTTTTCGCAATGGGCGGCAACGGCCGTTACTTCACTTTGCCCGTAATCGTGTCCCCAATTGTACGTGCCATCGGAATTGACGGCGTATAGTTGGAATTCGTATTGAACGGCCGTTGTGATCGCCTCCCATGTCACGGCAAACGAGTCGCCATCCTGGGAAATATGCTTGCTGGGCGTAATCAACACCGAAGCGGGAAGCTCATTATCGTAATCGTCACAATGATCTTTACGAGGATTGCCGCCTATATCGCAAGGGTAATCGGATGATTGGCCGGGGATAGGGCGAGGGTCATCAGTGGAAATGAGATCGTTTAATGCTCCCATCTCGATCTGCTGGTCGCTGCCATCGCCTAAAGCGATGAGTCTGCCGCTTTCGCTGCCGTTAAATGTGTAATCAGCCAACGCATCAATCAAACGGAAAACGCCGTAATCATCCATAGCATCGAATGTACCATACCCGCCGTTACCAGTGGCAATCACTCTATGATCGGCGGCGTAATCATACCCGTTCGCGCTGCTGGGGCGCAGGATGACATACTCTTTTGCGGTATCGGCGATCGTGCCTACGCTCTCAAATTGGTCAATATAGGTGCGATAGTCGGTGCCACAATCATTTTCATAGGTTTGTACGATCATTTTGACATCGGATGGGTAATCGGCCAGCATCACATCGGTGCTGTCAAAATCGATCCATGGAGCCGAAAAGAAGAGGAACGCATTTTCGCCGTCTGTGCCGCCAAATCCATACTCCCGTATCATCGTATAGCTGACTGAGGTGAGCAGCCCGCCGCCAGAGGAGTGTCCGATCAGGCCGAATTTATTTTTATCAATGCGTGTTGGATAGAGGTCGGCCGTCCGCGTGAACACATTGGCAAGCTGCGAGCCAATGGTGGCGGTATTTGTGGTGTATTCGTCACAAACGGCCGTGTACCCCTTGCTGACAAGAAAGTAGAGAAGCTCATCATAAGAAGCACAAGGCATGTTCCAGCCGACAGCAAAGAATAGTACCGGCGCAGGTGACATTTGGTCACTGGGATAGTAGATGGTGACAGTATTGCTATCACCATCAACATCCATCGAGAAGGTGCTGGTCATGGTATCATGGCTGCCCCAACTGCCATACCCTGCGGCAATCGGCGCGATTGGCCCCTGATGGGGCTGCCTCAACGATATTAAGGCGAAGGTAAGTAATGTTGTCCCCATAATGAGGGGGAGGATGAGGATAAAAATAAGTTTGGGGAAAGATTTGGAAAAAGACATTGTTATAATTTTCATAGGATATTTAGTATCTTCTGTATCTTCTCAATAAATCGTGGACAAGACTTGACAAATTTCATCAGCACTTTATTTTACATGAGTACCATTAAGAAAATTTGTCAAGTCTCCCCCGAATACTGAGAAGATACCCTAATTTCGATAAAATAGATCAAATAAAGCTACAGGGGTTTTCAGGTGACAGGCACTTGCGAAGTGCCTGTCACCTTGAATTATTCGTATACCCCCCTCTACAAACGGCCGTCTTCATGCTACAATGCTCCCATGATGCCCGCCCCCTATTTGAGCTATATTGATTTCAACCCCTACACATTCAACGCTGTCTCCCTATTTATCATCGGCTCACTCAGCGTTATCTATCTGCTGCGCCTCCAAAAGAAAACCGCCGCCTCGTGGTTCCTCATCACCAGCTTAGCCAGCTTCACGGCGGGCGTGATAGTCATGTTCTTCAGCGCCATCATCCTTTGGGGCGGTGTTTTGGATCTGTTCACGGACACCTTTGCCACCATCAGCATGGCCGCTCTGATCGGCTTTAACTACCATTATCCACAACAAGTTACCTCCCGCGAGGCTGGTTTCGCACGTTTTTTTGCCGTCAGCATTAGCTTAACGGCCGTTATCATCAGCAGTTGGTATACGTGGCAAATTTACAGAGTACATGCGTTTACAACGGCCGTTTCCCCCCTATTTTGGTTCCTGAATCCACTCATGTTTCTGGCCGCCCTGCTCGTCTCCATCCGCCGCGTCATCATTATCGAACAACAAAAAACGGCAGCGGCAGGCTGGCATCATGCGTGGCTCGCCTTCTATCGGCCATCCCATCGTCAGGCGCGTTTATTGCGTAATTTCTCGTTAGCCTTATCGTTGGGATTGATACAAGGCATCGCCACTGGATTGAGCAGGACTGGACATATCTCGTCCCTGACGGCCGTTTACGCCATCAATCTCTCCCTGCTGCTGATGGTGGTTACCATCGTCTACGCCTCCTTTGAACTGACACAACAGCAGCCCGGTCTGATCATCCGTTTATTAGGACTTTCCCTGACGACCTTATTACTGATTTTGGGCATTTTGGGCATATTTATGGTCAGTACCGCCATTGATTGGGTAAACATGCAAAACATCGCCTACACGAAAGTTGTGCAAAAAGTGGTTCGCGCTGACGAAACGGCCGCCTTGCCCGATGAAGTCGCCTACGTCGTCGCGTGGCCTAACGCGAAGACGGCGCAGTTGCTTTATGACAAACAGGGCACAATGGATATGCCATCCCTGATCGCCGAACAACAGCAAATAACGGCGAGAACGCTACCGCCCGCCGTCTGGATATCATTCATCCAGCCGCTCCTCCACGCAGAAAACAGCACAACGGCCGTAAAATTCCGTTACGGATCAAACCCGCCCGGCTCTTGGCACCAATACGCCGCCTACACCTTTCGCCACGCTGGGATGGAGTACGAAGTCGGCTTCAAGTTGGCTGAGATGCGCCGCTTCCCCCGCGCCGTCAGCGTGGTTATGATTTGGGCGGTGATGTGCAGCACTCTCTTCATTCTCATCATTTTTCCGCTTTTTTTTAACGCTGATTTGATACGGCCATTAAACCGTTTGCTCGCTGGCGTGCAACAGGCGGATGACGGCGATCTAAACATCGCCATCCCTGTGGTACATGAAGATGAAGTCGGCTTTTTAACGGCCGCTTTCAACAAAATGGCCGCCTCATTACAAGATGAACTGACACAGCGACAACGCGCCCAAACAGAGTTACGCCATCTTGCCGATTCATTGGAGCGGCGCGTTGCCGCCCGTACCTACGAGTTGAGCGCATTATATGATGTTACCAAAGCGGCCAGCCAAGCACAAGATTTTCCCGCCTTGCTAACCGCCTCCCTCAACAGTGCCATCCGCGCCCTCAGCAGCGACGCTGGGTTTATTATTCTGACAGATGAAGAAGGGGTATCGCCGCACGCCACCTACCATCTAGCCACCCATCAAGGGATCGGCGATTGGCTGCCCCTTATTCAAAAAACGATTACCAACGGCGACTTTCTAGAAATCATCAACCAACAAGACAAAGAACCCGTCCTCATCGCCAATACGTCCGCAGACCTACGTGCCCCGCATTTCATGCAGCTTATGCCGACGACGCTCCTCATCGCGCCGTTATCGGCTGGAGAGCAGTTGTCGGGAGTGCTGATCGTCTACCGTGCTTTAGGACAAAGTTATAGCTTAAATGAGATTGCGCTGCTCATCTCAATCTCTGGACAACTGTCCATCGCCGCGCAAACAGACCGTCTGCGCCAACGCACCATCGTTTTGGAAGAGCGGCAGCGGCTCGCCCGCGACCTGCATGATTCTGTCATCCAATCGCTTTATGGGCTGGCAACATTGACTGAAGTGGGAAAAATGCACGCCGCCGACGGAAATCTGGAGCCGATTGTGCCTATGTTCGCCAAAATCAGTAAGGCAGCACGGCAAGCGATTCGGGAAATGCGGCTGTTTATCCATCAATTGCGCCCGATGATTTTGGAACAGGAAGGGTTAGCCGACGCGCTGGAACTGCGGCTAACGGCCGTCGAAGGGCGTTCAGATGTGCAAGTGCGCCTGCAAGCCGATCCCGACCTGCGCCTGCCGCTGCCACTGGAAACCGCGCTCTATCAAATCGCGCAGGAAGCCCTCAACAACATTTTGCGTCACGCCCACGCGGAAACGATCATTATCACGCTGCACGGGCAAAACGGCCGTTTCATCCTAGAAATCCAAGACGACGGGCGCGGATTCGACCCGAATAAGGTTGACAACGGCCGTTTAGGGTTGAACAATATGCGGGCACGGGCGAAAGAGATTGGAGCTGAGTTTGCCATCACCTCCGCGCTCGGCATCGGAACCAAGATAAATATTGTGGTACATTATGACCCATAAAACAGTCCCCTCCCCCTCCCCCACGCTGCGTATTTTAATCGCTGACGACCACGCCATCGTCCGCGAAGGGCTGGAAGCGGTGATCGCCACCCAGCCAGATATGGCATTGGTGGGAACGGCCGTAAACGGAGTAGAAGCCGTCTCTCTAGCCGCACAGCTAAATCCCGACATGATCCTGATGGATTTGATGATGCCCCAGTTGGACGGATTAGCCGCTATTCAACAAATAACAACCGCCAATCCAGCCGCCCGCATCCTCGTTCTCACCAGCTTCGCCGACGATGAACGGCTCTTTCCGGCCATCAAAGCGGGCGCGATGGGGTATCTGCTCAAAGACACCCTGCCCGCCGACCTGCTGCAAGCGATCCGCAATGTCGCTCAGGGAGAAACGTCCCTGCACCCGACCATCGCCCGCCGCATAATTCAAGAAATCCAACAGCCAGCCGCAAAAACGGCCGTTCCCGACCCCCTGACCGCCCGCGAAATGGAAACACTGCGCCTCATCGCTCGCGGCCTCACCAATAGGGAAATCGCCGCCGCGCTCACCATTCACCCCAAAACCGTCGCCAAATACGTCAGCACCATCCTGCAAAAACGGCACTTAGCCAACCGCACCCAAGCCGCCCTCTACGCACTACGCGAAGGATTAGCCAGTTTAGACGAGTAATACACCGCTGCATACTATTTTCCTGATGGGATCAAAAGGTCAATTTCTTGAAGAAGTTGCCCTTTTTGGCGTGAGAACTGGGTATAAATACCCACTCCAAAAGGCATCATTCTCCCCTATCCATCGGGTATCGCCCCTTGTTACCATATAATGCATCCATTTATCGTACGGCAAAGTATGTGGGCAACGGCCGTAGTATCATTACAAGGAGCAGTAAGAATGAAGAAAAAATGGTCAAACTCATTTTTATTATGCATATCATTAGTACTACTCACTGGATCAAGTCTCATCAACGGGGAGTATTTCACCGCCAACATCGCCTTAGTCAACGCCAATGAGTCTGCCCAGCAAGGAGCGGTTGCATACTGGAAGTGCGACGATGGATCGGGAACCGTCGCCAGCGACAGTTCTGGCAACGACCACGATGGAACTCTGGTCAGCACGACATGGACATCCGATGTCCCTCCCACCAGTTATGACAACCCCTCTGCCCTGCAATTTGATGGAGCAGACGATTATGTATTTGTGCCGGATGCTTCCGAATTACGCATCTCAAATAACTTTACGTTGGCATTTTGGTTCAAATCAGGTTCGACAACGCAATCAGGTAAATATCTGTTGGCTCGGAATAGTACTGCCGCCAGCGATCAAATCGCCGTCATCTATGAATACACAGAAGATGTGATTGAATTTTACGTGCAGGGATACAGTGGAGAGAATCCACGTTCTGGATCACAACTGCCTTTGGCAGACACAGAGTGGCATCATATAGCGTATACCTACGATGGCACAACTTGGGCTGGGTATGTAGACGGTGTGCAAAAATTTGCAGTTTCCCGATCGTTTCTCTTGCCCACAGATGCTTTGGACGGCTGGTATATAGGTGCTGCCAGCACCATCACATCAGGACGTGTAAATGGCCGTATGGATGATGTGCGTATCTACCTCCATGCGCTCTCACCCATAGAAATCCAGATACTGACTGCATCCGACGCTGTTTACCTGCCTCTTGTCCTAAAATAGAAAATATGCCGTATCTTCTCAATAAATCGTGGACAAGAGTTGACAAATTTCATCAGCACTTTATTTTACACGAGTATCATTAGGAAAATTTGTCAACTCTCCCCAGAATACTGAGAAGATACAATACGCCCATTAAAAAATTCGGGACTCGTTTCCCTCTAGCTCTAGCTATCAATAAAGGAGAAAACCATGACTACAAGAAAAACTGTCTATATTTTTATATTTACCCTTCTTGCACTATCTATCGCCGCTTGTAAATCAGAACAAGAAACGGACGATACGGCCGTTGCCGTTTCAGTTGCCCTGACACAAACAGCAGTTGTGCCGACAGCAGCAACGGCCGTTGCCCCAACCGTCGCCCCAGCCATAATTTCAGTTGAGCCGACAGAGCCGACAAAGCCGACAGAAGAAACGGCCGTGCCGACAGAAGCAGCCGAATCCCCAGCCGAAGAACTCGGTTTCATCACTGGCAGGGCGCATTTAATGGCTCCGCCAACACCTTCTTTAACCATCTACGCCGTCAATATCGCAACTGGCGAATGGGTTTCTGTAGACACGGCCGAAGCGGATGGCGAAGCTGCCTATACGCTGGAACTACCGTCAGGCTCCTATCATGTATTTGCTTCCTACGGCTTGGGCTACTCATCTGACAATAAAGGGTTAACTCCTGTCGTTGTCAACGCAGGGCAAACAACAACAGATATTACACTCTCTCCCCCTTCCCCATCCGATTGCGGCCCGATGTTCGGCATTCCCGCCTCTCCAGATGGAGCGTATGCGGAAATTCCCGGCCCCTCAGAAGAATGTTCGTCATCTTCCGCCGCCCCAGCCCCAGCCGAAACCGAAGCAACGCGCATCCAATTCGCGCCCGGAGATGATTCTGCCCAGATTTTTGGCGACATCCTCCCTCATGGAGTTGACCATTACCTGATAAGCGCAGCGGCCGGGCAGGAAATGACAGTGAATGTTGATGTATTTGAAGACAACCCGATAACCCTCGCTATCGCAGGCGCAGATGGAACAATCCTCAATCAATACGATACAGATACCACCACATGGACGGGCATACTTCCCTCTACACAAGAGTATTACATTGATATTCTCTCCAGATACGATCAAACGAGTATTGATTATGCGTTGGTAGTAATGATTCGCACGGTAGAAGAGACGAATAGCAGCTATCAGCCGCCCTCTCCATCAATCTGTCAAATTATTCAAGAGACAGCAAACGAGGCTGTCCCAGCCACCTTTACGCTGGAGTCCAGCGCACCTTTTATAGACCCCTCATCTGGAGAATCAGGGCTGGGATGCAGCTTGACGACAACTGGGAACGGGGTTGATTTTTCCAGCCCTAACGATGTAATAACCAGCTTGGTACACGCCTTTATCGGATGGGAGGAACAAGCGGCATATCAGGCGGATGGGCCGACTGGATCGGCAACGGGAATGACCCGCGATATGGGCTTGCTGTTAATTAACGCAGAGTGGGAAGCGGCACCAGAAGTACAATGTCCCTCAGATCAACCCATATCAGCTTGCAGCATCAATCCAGAACAAAAACTATACACCATTCATATACAAGTCGCGCAAAAGTAAAGAGCGGCAACAGGACGATTACACTCTCGTCTTTTACAGAAAATTGAGTTGATCTTGTTTTGAAATTGGACACTGATCACACTGATTTCACTGATTTTTATCTGTGCAATCAGTGTCCAATTTTGCAAGAGCTGGGTAAAAATACCCACTCAAAACCCACTCATTCTCCCCTGTCAAAGAGAGGTGTATATCTGCTAATTTTGTAGTATGAACACAAAACAGATCACCATCCTCATTATCGCACCAGCAGGACGTATGGCCGACACGCTTTCTGTGTTATTGAAATCCAATACTCAGATCACGCTGCTCGGCCAAATTGCCGATCCAGATGTCGGCCTGCGTCTGATTGTTGAACGCCAGCCCGATGCTGTGATCATAGACGCAAATTTACCCGACAATGCCGTTTGGCCGCTTTTATCACAATTAAAAACGGCCGTTCCCCACACCCGCCGCTTCGTTCTGATCCACTCATCCCAACAAAGAAAACAGGTCAAAACCACAGGTGCTGACACTATATCCGCATCTGAATGTAATGCTAAAAAATTGTTTTTAGGAATGGGAATTTTATCTTCTCAATGAAAGGGCAAAAGAGCTGATAGATTTCATCAAAGCCTCTCAATTTACACGAGTACCACAAAAAAACCTAGTTCTAGCGGATTTTGTTGCTGCCTGATTTGATGCCATTTTAAAGCAATACTCGCGTCATTTTTGGACGAAATTTACTATCAAAAACTATCAGCAACAAGAAACGCTAGAACCAGATAAATTACTCCTTTATCAATACTGTTTTTGTACAGCGTACAAGGATATTATCCGCAGATTTCACAGATCGACGCAGATTAAAAAAGGTTAAAAATCTGCGCCAATCTGCGGATCGTTCTTCACCCAATTCCAAACACAGAATTGATCGGCTGGAAAACAGCCGTTCTCCTCTAGCTATCGCTCTTACTCTTACTCATCTGCTCACGCAGAACCATCGCCAACAACCCATCCACCATCCCGTTCCCCCCGCCCTGTCCACTCTGGACAGCGATGTCAGGAATAATGCGGACATCCTGCTCGCCGATGATCTGCATGAGTTGAACGGCCGTATACCCATCACCCCCCAGCGCTTCCACGCCCACCCGGTACGCATCCGCCTGCGCCTGCCCCATGCTGCGAATCGCTTCCGATTCACCCATTGAGCGCAACTTGATCGCCTCAGCATCACCTTCCGCCTTCTTTACCGTAGAATGCGCTTCCAGTTCAGCGATTTGCACCCCTTTCTCAGAGCGCACCATCTCGTGCTGAATGTCAGCCATCGAAGTTGCCCGCACGAGCAATTGCCGCTGCTCTTGCGCCATCTGCTGCACCTCATACGTCTTACGCTCTTCCTCCGCGATCTTGCGGTCAGTTTGCGTAACCATCAGCTTTTCGGGCGGCGTAATGTCGCCGATCAGCGTGTCAATCGCCTGCACATCATACGCGCTGATGGCGGTACGGATATGCGAAGCCGCTTCCGCTTGCCGCTCACTGCGTGCGCTCAAAAAGTCCAATACCGTGTATTCCTGCGCCGAGTTGCGGAAGTAGTTGCCGACAATCGGCTGCAACACATGGTCAACCAGATTTTGCACTGCACCCACGCGGGAAATCACCTTTGGCGCGTCGAGCGCACCGATATGGATGATTTGGGCGACATCCAGATTGAACGCAAAGCCATCTTGCGAACGCACCGTAATCGGGGCTAAACGGGTGTCGTATGAATGTTCTTCCGTCCGCCGCGCCCAGTTCAAGACAATATTGGTCGTCGGTACTAATTCAATTTTTAAGATGCGTGTGTTCAACGGATGCTTGCCCGGATAAAGCGGCGTAACCCACACCCCTTTGTGTCCCGGATCAACTAAATTGCCATGACGGAAGCCGGCCCCGCTCACGTCCTGATGCACTTTGCCGACGAAGGCGATGACGATACCAACGTGACCAATCGGTATTTCAGTCATCCGTACTTGTTCCACATTAACAAACCACGGGTTCAGATTCCATGCGCCAGAGAGCAAAATCTGCTCTTGCAAGCCGCGACGGCCGTTGTTATTGAGGAACTTTTGCGGCTCTTGGAAATTCTCATGGTCAAAAACCGTCTGCCCCGCAATTTCGCCCTCATCAATAGGTGCGCCGTCTAAAGCGGTGATGATGCCAACCATGTCGGAGGCAATGGTATACACCTGCAACTGTTGCGGGGTCATGTGATATGATTCCGCATTGCTGGCGGTGATGACAGAAAACAAGGCGGTGTTAATGCGATAGATGCCAGCTGTCAGGATGTCCAATTGCCGCCCTTTTTCGCCGCCATTCAGCAGAAATTTTTCCGCATTCTGGAAGCTGTTGCATTCCACAACCTGTCCTAAAATACGGCTGGGAGGGGGCGTTCTGCCGTCAGCAGCCACAATAAGCCCAATCTGCCCTTGCGGAATGCGAATGACGGGTACTTTTTTCACCGAGAACCGCCACGGATGGAAGCCGAAGTGCCAGCCAGGAGACAAAGTTGCCGCCTGATAGCCAGCTTCCCCTTTCAGGGCAATATGCCTGCCCGCCGCCAACGCGGGGCCAAGCTTCTTAACGACGATGCCCACTTCCCGCTCACCAATGATCACCAATCCGAACAGGGATTTACTGAAGATAACAACGAATACTAAAATGATTAGGCCGACGAAAACGGCCGTTACTGCTATGTTAAACATAATTACTCCATATGAAAGATAACCTACTTCTAATCCCGCGCTATGAAAGCCTCGAGAACTGTTGTTGAATGCGTGTAACAATCATTCTTGCCTCAGCTTCTTCCACGCCGTCACCAAAGCGGTACGTTTTTGCCCCATAATCAAAAGTGATAGGGCCGTCCATCCTGTATATCATGCCTATAGAAGCACGTCCTCTACGCACTCGAGGTCTATCAACAACACGCAAATTCGATATGGACGCACAATCAAATGATCTCGTATGTCCGACACCCCATATCTGCCGCCGTATATGAAAAAGATCATAATCCACTTTGACAACCTCTTTCCCCAGCAGCATCCACAACAGTGACAGTATCGAAGAAAGGCCGACTAATCCCCATATCAATATAAACGGCCCGCCCTCAACCATTGTCGAAAACTCAAAAGTGAAGGCAAATGCCCAAAACATCAGCCATATTGGCAGAAACATCAATAATGACCACTCTTTACGGCTGGGTATGATAAATATTAGTTGATTGCCAAACTGCTCAACATGATGTCGAGCAACTTCCGGCTGTATTACGGACATAAAAAAAACTCCTCTAGCTTACAGATCATATTCGTAGGCTTAACGAATATATTTGACTGTCATTCCTGCCTTCGCTGAGCCCGCCCTCGTCGAGATGGGGGAATGACAAACCGTTAAGTTTACAACAATGCTTACAGATAGATGCACGAATAGAAGCCGCTTTGGTATCTTCTTAGTATTCTGGGGAGACTTGACAAATTTTCCTAATGATACTCGTATAAAATAAAGTGCTGATGAAATTTGTCAAGTCTTGTCCATAATACTTCGGGGTGAGTACAACAAATCAAGAAAGGAATAAATTGCATCAGTCGAGTCAACCTGCTCTTTTCCAAATCTGCTGTACTCATGTCCCCAGTTTTTTGAGAAGATACGCCGCTTTGTCGTTAAGACAAAACGGCCGTTATCACGATCTCTATCCAGAGTGATATGGTTGCAGAATGGGGCTAACTGTATGCGAAGGTACGCAGAACAGAACGGCAAAGCCGCCCAAGTCAGCAATATAGAACTCCTATTATAGGGAATACGGGGGGATGTGACAGTAACGGGTCACATCAAATAGGCACTTTTGGTTTCATAACCAATCTATCCTCCACCGGGTCTTAGGGAAGG
>WFSA01000010.1 GCA_015486215.1 Anaerolineae bacterium
GGGAATCGGAATTCCCGCAACGCTCCACCAGATAGGTATCGGGAATTCCGATTCCCGATACAGGCAGCGTATATCATCTAAGAACTTCCGCCAAGCTATACTAGGGCGATTGCAATCTCCAAATCGCACTGTTAAATTCCAAATTTACACCATTTTTAACAGCTCTATAATTGACATAACATGTGAATTACGGGGAATTTATGTGTTATGATTGTCGTGATCGGTTTCGTGATCAATTTTTTCGATTTTCGATCCCGATCACGATCACGAATTAAGGCGAGGTTGCAATCGCCCTAGCGTTCATCCTGATAATCCTGAAAATCTGCGTCCTATTACATTATAAAATAGATTTTCTATCGGTGTTCATCAGCGCAATCCGTATCCAATTTCTCTCTTCCCTTTGACGACCCATTGCAGCAACCCCAGCATCACGCCCAAATGAATGTATATATTGTTGACGTACAGTTTGTCCACTAAATGATGGATGGCAACGGCCGTCCAGACAGCGAGCAAACCGAGCGCAACGCCGCGCCACAGCCCGTCTGATTGATTGACAGCGCGAATCGTTTGGATGAAAACGGCCGTCCAAAACCCCAGATACGCCGTCAGCCCGATAACACCGATCTCCGCCAGCAAAGTGAGATAATAATTGTGAGCGTGTCCCAGCGCGGCCGGCCAATTGATGAGCGCGTACTCAGCATAAACCGCCTCATAATTACCAAACCCCACACCACGCCACAGATGATCACGTGCCATGCCGAGTGCCGCCTGCCAATGCGCCAGCCGCTCAACGACGGCGTAATTACTATCCGTCACTTCAACGCCGCGCATATCGCCAAAGGTTAAATCTTGGGTAAAACTGCTGACACGGGTGATGATGCTGTCCGCCGCGGCGATATGCAACTGCTGACCGACGGTGATAGCAGCCAACAGCACGCCCGCCATCACACCCATCAACAAGATGCCATGCCATCGTTTGCGCGGCAGAAAGAGGGTGAGAACGGCCGTTCCGCCCACGAATCCCAGCCACGCCCCGCGACTCCATGAAACCAATAAGCCGGCTGTGGTCACGGCCGTTACCACCAACAACGCCAACAGCCATAAGAGCTTCTTAGAACGCCAATCCATCCCGCGTCTCTCTTGCCAAACCGTGCCGATCAAACCAATTGACGCGCCCATCGCCAATAATGCACTCATATTCATATAGCCGCCGAACGGGTTGGGCTGCTGGAATGTGCCGTATGCGCGATAAAATCGTCCTAACACGAGAAAATGTTCCGGCCCGTCAGGTTGAAAACCAAATTGCCAAATGCCCAATATCGCTTGAGTGACTCCAGCCGCCATCAACATCGCCAAAATAAAAAGATGGTGCTGCCCGCGCCCCTCTTCTTCGGTGCTGATCATCCATATAATCAGCCCAATTTCAACCCATTTTGCCCATTCTTTAAATGCGAGGGGGAAGGAGCCGGCGAAGGTGAGAGAAACGGCCGTTATCCATAAAAAAATAAATAGCGGTGCATTGATCGGTAATACGGGGATAAAAAGGCGGCGGCGGGAGAGGGAACGGCCTAAGCAGACTGCCAGCGTCAATAGTAACAGCAGTTGACCGCTCCCAAGCGGCAAGCCAGCCAACAGATTACCCTCAACAGCGGCTAAGGGGGCCAGCAATAGCGCAATCCCCAACCCAATCAACGGTTCAATGATGGCAAGAAGAAAAACGGCCGTCACCCCCATCACCCCCGCGACAACCGGAATGGGCAGCCACGCCGCCATCCCCCCCGCCGCAAGAGCCAGCAAAAAAGGCAGAAGGAATGACGGCTTAACAGATAATATTCGCATCACGTACTATTCATTATCCATTGTTCCGTTCAGACTTTATCGCGGAAATAGGCGATAGTTTCAAACAAGCCATCGGCAAGGCCGACTTTTGGCTCCCAGTCGAGTACGCGCTTCGCTTTGCTGATGTCGGGACGGCGCACTTTGGGATCATCGGTAAAACGGCCGTCTGTCGGGTTCGTAAAAACAATGTCCGATTTGCTGTCCGCATGTTCAATAACCGCCCGCGCAAACTCCAAAATAGACATTTCGCCCGGATTGCCGATATTGACGGGCATCGTCTCAGCTGAAAAGAGAAGGCGGTAAATGCCTTCGACTAAATCGGTGTAGAATTGGAACGAACGCGTTTGACTGCCATCCCCATACACGGTCAACGGCTTATTAGTCAACGCTTGGCCGATGAAATTAGGAACAACACGGCCGTCGTTCAAGCGCATACGCGGCCCATACGTATTAAAAATCCGCACAATGCGCGTCTCCAACCCATGATACCGATGATACGCCAATACCAACGCCTCGCTGAACCGCTTCGCCTCATCATAACAAGAGCGCGGCCCATTAGGATTAACATTGCCCCAATACGTTTCTGGCTGTGGATTGACAAGCGGATCGCCATACGTCTCCGACGTGGACGCAAACAGATACCGCGCCCCTTTCGCCTTCGCCAAACCGAGCGTATTATGCGTTCCTAACGAGCCGACTTTCATTGTCGGGATGGGATGTTCAAGATAATCGTTGGGGCTGGCGGGGCTGGCAAAATGCAAAATAGCATCCAATTCCCCAGCAACATAGATAAAATTACTGACATCCTGATTGATGAAACTAAACCGCTCATGCCCCATCAAATGGGCGATATTATCCATACTGCCCGTGATGAAATTATCCATACCAATAACGGTATGCCCTTCTTTAATAAAGCGATCACTGAGATGTGACCCCAAGAAACCGGCCGCACCGGTAATTAATACGCGCATATTACTCTCCTATGTAAATAGCTGATGATAGCGTGTAGAGGTAGCAATTTGCTAGTACCGCTTGGCCTAAGTTCTTCGGGGTTTTCTGTAGTGCAATTTTAGTATCTTCTCAGTATTCTGGGGAGACTTGACAAATTTTCCTAATGGTACTCGTGTAAAATAAAGTGCTGATGAAATTTGTCAAGTCTTGTCCACGATTTATTGAGAAGATACCAATTTTACAAAATTGACCTACGATAATTGCCGAAGAACTTCCGCCAGTGTGTACTAAAGAATTTCTTCTCTCCCCCAACTTTAATCATTAGCTACTCATACTTTAACTATTGACTTCCCAAAGGGAAATGGCTTATGTTGACGGCTATTTTAGCGTAGGGAGTGATGCGGGGCGAATCAGGGCAGGGAATCGGGCGATTAGTTGAGGTGATACACGGATTGCGCTGATTTCACGGATTGGATCGAGTGTACAAATAACCTATCAAGAAATATCCGTAAATTACGCAGATTGGCGCAGATTGGCAACATAGTTGCTGTAAAAATATGCGTTCATCTACGCCATCTGTGGATCATTTTCATCTGTGTCCAATTTTGGATTCCTATTCAGTATCTTCTCAGTATTCTGGGGAGACTTGACAAATTTTCCTAATGATACTCGTGTAAAATAAAGTGCTGATGAAATTTGTCAAGTCTTGTCCACGATTTATTGAGAAGATACTCCTATTCGGCTAAATTAGTTTTTTTTAATCAAGATTGACATGGAGATGATGTGAAGTATACTTCGGGCATGAGCAGAGGAAAAATAAAACTCGGCAATTTCAACACAATTTAGTTTTCTGTAAACGCACGCGCACGCGTGCGTTTTTGTTTTCAATAGAGAAATGGCAGAGACGCAGGACAAGAATTTATGGTATCTTCTCAAAAAATTGGGGACATGAGTACAGCAGATTTGGAAAAGAACAGATTGACTCGATTGACGTAATTTGTTCCTTTCTTAATTTGTTGTACTCACCTCGAAATATTGAGATGTTATAATTTATGAGTGATGCTCGCTGCCAACGACAAAAATAAGGAGACAAGCATTATGATGGATCATGGCATGATCAGCAAAATAGAAAAATCAATGATTTACGCAGAAGAACGGGATCGGATTGAATTTCAATCATTAACTGTCACGATTAAGGGTGATAATGAGGCGATACATTCGGTCAACTATACTGATGGCTCTTGGGAATGCGATTGTGGATTTTTTGAAACGCGGCATGTGTGCAGCCATACAATGACAATGGAACGTGTTTTACAAGATATGGTTAA
>WFSA01000011.1 GCA_015486215.1 Anaerolineae bacterium
GAGTTAATGTATATACAATAATAGCTATGGAACTTGAATACGATCCAGCCAAACGCAAGCAGACGTTAGCAAAGCGTGGGTTAGACTTTGAGCATTGTGTCGAACTTTTTCGTGGGCCGATATTGTTTGGTTCGGGAATCGGAATTCCCGAACCTGCCAGACCGTTGCGGGAATTCCGATTCCCGCAACAAGTGGGGGAGTGACCGCTTACAATCTGGATCTAAACGCTGTCATGATTAATGATGGTGTGACGCAAGTAGAACGATTAACCCGCTTAAACCAAATTGCGGTTTCTCAGATGAAGATATTGTTATTGGATAAAACGGCAAAGAGACTTGAGAACGGGTAATCTAATACACTTTTGATGCGGTTTGTTGGATTGAAACGGCCGTTGGGGTGGGTTATTATCGAAATGGGGGAATTTTGCATACGGTTTTGCGGAATTTTCTCTAAAGTGATGTAGTGGGAATGGGACACTGATTGCACAGATTACACTGATAGAAAGGCTTACAATCAGTATTTAGCTGTGGAATCAGTGTCCTGTTTTTTGTTTACATCTCTCACCCCCTCATTGTACAATGTAGAGAAAATGTATCTTCTCAGTATTTTGGGGAGACCTGACAGGTTTTTTTTGAGTACTCGTGTGAAACGAGAGTATTAGTGAAACCTGTCAGGTCTTTTCCACGATTTATTGAGATGTTACGAGAAAATGACCATATGAAAAACTGGAGAGTAAATTATGTTAGACGCAACTGTAAATATCCCCCCTCCCTTTTCTGCACGAACAATCCGGCAAAATATATTGACTTTGCTGGACAAGTTACCGTCAGAAAATTTACTAATGGTCGAAACTTTCATACGCTTCATGCGTGACCAACAACAGCCAGAAGCCGCACTATCTGCAAACAGTCAAACGCTTTGGCAATATCCTACCGTACCAGCGGTAACGGTCAATTTAGATAACCTTATCGGTATCATGTCCGATGTTGGCGGTGATGCGCTGGATGACACCGAAGCATTGTACAGGTGAGGGGTAATCGGTCACTCCATCCAATGATTTGTACAATGATTACACAGATGAAAGCAGAAATCAGTGTAATCAGCGCAATCAGTGTACCATTTTAGTTAAGGGAGTGGTTGTTTACGATGAGGAGTACTGTATGAAAATCGTGATTGACTCATCTGTATTGGTAGGCATTTTGTCCCCGCGTGATATGTGGCATGAAAAAGCGGTTGCGTTGTGGCAAGCCATAAAAGAGGGTGGACATACTGCTATTTATTTGGATTGTGTGATTTCTGAATCGGTTAGTGTGGCTGTGCGTCGTTTGTATGAGAAAAAACGTGCCAGCGAAATAGAGCGTTTGTTGCACCGTTTAGAAACTGATTTCACGGCGGATGCCATTACTTGGGTTTTTCCTGATGTGCCTCGCCTTTACCCGCAAATTATCAGCTTGATGACACAATCTGGCGGCGAACTGAATTTTCATGACGCTTTGATTGCTCACGTTTGTCGGGAACGCGGCATTTTGGCTATTGCCAGCTTTGACGCTGATTTTGATCGCGTTTCGTGGCTGCGCCGCCTTGCTGTTCCAGATGATTTGTCTCTCATTTGATACGGTTTGTTGGTATCTTCTCAGTATTCTGGGGAGACTTGACAAATTTTCCTAATGATACTCGTGTAAAATAAAGTGCTGATGAAATTTGTCAAGTCTTGTCCACGATTTATTGAGAAGATACGTTTGTTGGATTGAAACGGCCGTTGAGGTGGATTATTATCGGAATGGGGGGATTTTACATACGGTTTTGCGGAATTTTCTTTAGGGTGTAGTGAGGGGATGGGACGCGGATTTTCAGGATTGACAGGATGAACGCAGATACAATAAAAAAATCTGCGTTCATCTTGAGAATCTGCGTTCTCTGCATTCTGTCAATTGGGGTAAACGGCCGTTTACTTTCTGAGTTAATGTATATACAATAATAGCTATGGAACTTGAATACGATCCAGCCAAACGCAAGCAGACGTTAGCAAAGCGTGGGTTAGACTTTGAGCATTGTGTCGAACTTTTTCGTGGGCCGATATTGGAACAAGAAGACAGGCGCATTGATTATGGAGAAAGCCGTTTTATTGTTTTTGGCTTACTGGATAGCCGTATGGTCGTTGTTGTTTGGACACCACGCGGTGATAAACGGCGTATTATTTCGATGAGGAAAGCAAATGAACGAGAACAAAACCGCTTTAGAACACGATTGGGTTGATCCTGATGATGCGCCAGAATTGACGGCGGCATTTTTTGATGAGGCCACGCCAAAGATAAATGATGAGGTCGTTTCTGTCAGTGAGGTAAATGAGGCGTTCAAAAAACGTGTCGGTCGCCCTAAATCGGCTAATCCGAAAAAGCCGATCAGTATCAGGTTATCTGCTGATGTATTGGAATACTTCAAATCGACAGGGAGCGGTTGGCAAACCCGTGTTGATGAAATTTTGCAGAATTATGTGACTTTGCAACGGTGATTGCACGGAGAGTTATGGAAATGATAACGACACTGGACGAGGATGCGGAAGATGCTGCTGATTTGCGGGCATTACGGGCGGCTAAAGCAGAAGAGGGGGACGCGCCTACAATAAGCGCGAAAGAAGCTGCCAAACTATGGGGAATAGCGTATGGCGATGATGTTGAAATGGATGGGATATTAGCTGATGTGGAACTGTTGGATGATCTGAAAGCGGGATACGAAGATATTAAGGCGGAGCGGGTGACGTTCGTCCAATAACGGGAAAAATGTGTACAAGTAAACGACACCCAATTCAATATCCAGCATCTGCGTACCAGTTTCCGACGGATGCGCGTATTCATGATGTTCAGTTTGATGATGCGTTTGTGAGGGTGGGATTGATGGACGGCCGTTCTTTATCCATCCTTTGGATGGACATCCCCTTGTGGTGGATTCCATCATTGCACAATGCTACCCCTGAAGCGCGTGAACTATACACAATCAACCGCAGCCGCACGATGTTGTTGTGGGATCCCGATAAATGCGCCATCAACGATGAATTGCGGGTGATGGATTAT
This sequence comes from Anaerolineae bacterium, assembly GCA_015486215.1. Classification (GTDB taxonomy): domain Bacteria; phylum Chloroflexota; class Anaerolineae; order Promineifilales; family Promineifilaceae; genus S016-13. The sequence continues at coordinate 3,072 of WFSA01000011.1, forward strand.
TTAGGACAACAATAAATGACAACATTATCAAGACCTCATGACAAGTTCTTCAAAGAGGCCTTTTCACAGCCGAAAATTGCGCGTGATTTTGTTAAACATTATCTGCCCGCCGATGTTGTGAAGATGCTTGATCTTGACAGCCTTGAATTGCAGAAAGATAGCTTTATTGAGGAATTGCAAGAACATTTCTCGGACATTTTGTATCGTGTTCGATTGAAAAACGGCCGTTTTGCATTCCTCTATTTCCTTTTTGAACACAAGAGCTATCCCGACAAGTGGAGCAGTCTGCAACTGTTGCGCTACATGGTGCAGATTTGGGAGCAGATGTTGGCTGAGGTTGAGGGGGGAACGGTTCAACTCCAGCCCATTTTGCCCATCATTCTCCATCATGGTGAACAGCAATGGAATATCAGCCGTGAATTCAGCGGTTTGTTTGATCTGTCGGCCGAGACGGAGCGGTACATTCCCAATTTTCAGTATGAATTGGTGGATTTATCGCAAGCGTCCGACGAGACGGTGCGCGGATTGGCAGAGACACGCTTTGTGTTGGAAGTGATGCGCTACATTCGTTCCGATGCCTTCTTTGAGGAGCTTGTGCGGATGCTGCAACTGGTTCAAACGGGCGAGGATGACGAGCTTGCTTATTATTTGATAAGCGTGGCGGTTTATTATATGATGCAGTATAGAAATGATTTAACTGTTGACGAATTACGGCAAGCGGCCGTATTGGCGGCGTTACCGCAAGGAGAGAAGACAATGGCAACTTTAGCCGAACGATTACGGCATGAAGGATTTAACCTTGGAAAGCAAGAGGGAAAGCAAGAGGGCGTTCAAGGCAACATTCTTTTACTCTTGCGTCACCGATTCCAAACTATCCCCAACCATATCATCACTCAATTAAGCGCCATTCAAGATATGGACAAGCTGGAACAACTTACAACGGCCGCTTTTGACGCTTCATCATTGGATGATTTTGATGATAATTTACGTCATTATGCCTATTAGCTGATGCGGAACTGTTGGATGATCTGAAAGCGGGATATAAAGATATTAAGGCGGGGCGGGTGATATTCGTCGTGTGAAATAGCAAGCAAATTATCGCCTAACGATAAAAAAATATCGTTAGGTCAAAATAAATTATCGTTAGGCGATAATTTATTTTGCTACATAGCAACAAGTGGGGAGCCAATCGTTTGAGAAAATGATTGGCTCTTTTTTGTTATTTGCACATTCTCATATATTTCTTATACTTGCCATAATAGCGAAAGTTATCCGCCAGTTAGAATGGAAATAAGTGCCGTTCTGACTTGTATCAATACAATTGAATAGGAGATTAAAATGGCAAAAATTTTGCAAGCAGTAAACGCATATGGACCCAAACTTGATTTGAACAAAACCGCTCAATTGAAAGAAGTCGTCAATTGGATGTCCAGCCGTACCGGGCTGAACAAAAGCGAAGTGATGATGGTGATGCAAGAGTTGCAAGAGGCGATTTTATTCTTCAATGGCAACGGCACACCGATCAAGCTACCCGGCGTAGGCATTTTCTCCCCCAGCGTCAATCGGCATGGGGAGATGAAAATCAACTTTCGCTCTGACAGCGAGTTGAGAAAAGGGATCAATGATTCGGATGGGTATAACGGCCGTATGAAAAATAAAAGTGCTGCCACCCTCACAAACGCAGAGTTAAAAGCATTGTGGGATGCAGATCATCCAACTGATCCGTTGGAAATTTAGGGAATTTTGTTCTATTTATCAAGGGGGTATCGTGAAGCTTAAACATATCATCGTCCTGTGCATTCTCTGCACAATCACAGTCACAAGTAATACACAAATTGCAACAGGCACTGAGGAAGAAAATTCTTGTGCTGATGCGAATTTAAACCCATCATGGCCTGTCTTTCCATTATTTGAATTAAATTCAATCAGTAACTTCCTAAATGAGCAAGGTGTTGATGTTGATCCAAATTCAATTTATGGAATGGATGAATGGGCATTGGTTATTATAGACGAAAGCCAGTCATATTTACTCCAACGATCACAGTCGTCACAGTCTCAATGGAATATTATAGAAAATGCTGATATATCTGTTGCATTAGATGAGATTCGGCAGTCTCAATTGCCTGACTCTATGATTGAATACATACAAATTGACTTTGCTACAATTTCAACAGAAGCATCAAATGGTGTTTACTATCTTCCTTATGCAAGCGGTACTAGACATTACATAAGTAGAGCAGGAAACCAGCATGATAACGCGATAGATTTTGCGATGCCTGTTGGAACGCCAATTTTAGCCGCCGCAGATGGATATATAGATCAGATAATTGATCATAATTCACAATGTGGTTGTTCTATCTATTATGCACAATACAATAACCAAGTAAAAATTGTCCATGACAATGGTGAAATATCTTATTACCTTCACCTTGCAACAAATAGCGTGCCTGATAATCTCCATGTGGGGGATCGTATCACACGAGGAACTGTACTTGGGTTAAGTGGGAAAATTGGTTGGACTTGTAGTAATCAAGGAGGGTGTGGCCCACACTTGCATTTTGTTGTATATAAAAATGGTGCAAAAATAAATCCTTATTTTGCCGACGTAGGAGGAAATGTAAGTACAGGATACTCCTATACATCTGGCAATGAAGTGGGTTCGCCACCACCACCAAACACTCGTCCATTAGTTGGTGACTTTACTGGTAATGGAACAGCTGATTTAACTACGTTCTATGAAAATACTGGCAGTTGGTATGTGGCAACCTCTTCAGGTAGTTTTTTATTTCCTTACAACTCTTGGGTTCAAGGACATGGCATTGGTTCTACTAATCAATTAGTAGGCGATTTTAATGGTGATGGTAAAAAGGATGCTGCTGTCTTTTTTGAAGGTGCTGGCGACTGGTATGTTGCGCTTTCCACTGGTAACGGTTTTGCTTCATATACAAAATGGATAGGTGGACATGGTATTGGCTCAACTAATCAATTGGTAGGTGATTTCAACGGTGATGGTAAAGATGATGTTGCTGTCTTTTTTGAAGGTGCTGGTGATTGGTATGTATCATTTTCCACTGGTAATGGTTTTTCTGCATACACAAAATGGATAGGTGGACACGGTATTGGATCAACCAGTCAATTGGTGGGTGATTTCAATGGTGATGACAAGGACGATGCGGCCGTCTTTTCTGAAGGTGCTGGCAATTGGTATGTTGCGCTTTCCACTGGTAGTGGTTTTGCTTCATATACAAAATGGATAGGTGGACATGGTATTGGCTCAACTAATCAATTGGTCGGCGATTTCAACGGTGATAGTAAGGATGATGCTGTGGTCTTTTTTGAAAATACAGGTTCATGGTATATAGCGTTGTCAACTGGAAGTGGCTTTGCAGGCTATTCTCTGTGGGATAGAGGACATGGTATCGGTTCTAGTGACCAAATTGTAGGAGATTTTGACGATGATGGTAAAGATGATGCCGCTGTATTCTTCGCAGGATCATCAAGCCTATATGTCTCTATATCAAACGGAATAACCTTTAATGGCTACACAAATTGGATTGGTGGTGATGAACCAGCTCCCCCGCGTCAGTATGCAGGGAATTTTAATGGTGATAATTGGCTTGATTCTGTTGCTTTTGTTCCCTCTCATGGTAATTGGAGCGTATCATTATCTGATGGTTCAAGTTTGGGTGAGTATGTAACGTGGACTGGAGGGCATGGAATCGGGTCTGCCGAACAATTAGTGGGCGACTTTAATGATGATGGCAAAGATGATGCGGCTGTCTTTTTTGAAGGTGCTGGCGATTGGTATGTTGCGCTTTCCACTGGTAACGGTTTTGCTTCATATACAAAATGGACAGGTGGACATGGTATTGGCTCAACCAGTCAATTGGTGGGTGATTTCAATGGTGATGGCAAGGACGATGCAGCTGTCTTTTTTGAAGGTGCTGGCGATTGGTTTGTATCGCTTTCTACTGGTAGTGGTTTTGCTTCATATACAAAATGGATAGGCGGACATGGTATTGGCTCAACCAATCAATTCGTAGGTGATTTGACTGGGGACGGTAAAGATGATGCCGTCGTTTATTTCGGACAGGAAGGTACACTATATGTTGCTAATTCTACAGGAATAAACTTTGCTCCGTATCAACTTTGGGTAAATGGATATGGGGATGGGAATCTAAGCCAAGTATTCCTGCCAGTTATAATAAAGTGATGAAATGAACGGCCGTTTGCCCCATCTAACCCAACTGTAATTAGGGAAACGGCCGTTTGCCCCATCTAATCCAACTGCAATTTGGAAAACGGCCGTTTGCGAATAATTGATCCGCAGATGACGCAGATTAACGCAGATTTTTAAGCAACCGTGTTGCCAATCTGCGCGAATC
>WFSA01000012.1 GCA_015486215.1 Anaerolineae bacterium
CCTTTAGGGGGAGGGAACTTGCTCCCTCTCCCTTTGGGAGAGGGCTGGGGTGAGGGTAAAACGCCAAAGTTAAAAACGAACCTTCCCTTAGTGATTGTCTAGTATCTTCTCAATAAATCGTGGACAAGACTTGACAAATTTCATCAGCACTTTATTTTACACGAGTACCATTAGGAAAATTTGTCAAGTCTCCCCAGAATACTGAGAAGATACATTGTCTATATATTATCCCTCTTTTTCAAAGGGATTTACTCATGTAAACAAGGGAAGTTGTTTATAGACGGTTACTTATAGGGCGATTGCAACCTCCAAATCGCAATGTTAAATTCCAAATTTACACCGTTTTTAGCAACTCCGCAATTGACATAACATGTGAATTGCGGAGAATTTATGCGTTATGATTGTCGTGATCGTATTTCGTGATCGGTTTTTTTGATTTTCGATCACGATCACGAATTAAGGCGAGTATGCAATCGCTCTACGGTTACTTACTCATTTAATTCAAGCTTGTTAAATATGTAATAAGGTTTTGCATATCTTGCGGCATCTCTTCAGAACTACCCATCCGTAAGCCAAAGTTGGCTGGCATCGCGCTCGGCGGGCCAGAGCAAGGCGCGTTCGGACAATCCTCAGCAATAAAGGCACTTGGTTCCAAAATAGATTGATAAATATAATCTTTGGCTGTATATCCCTCAATGCGATTAGCACCGTTTGTGCCGATATTCATCAATTCAGGGCCGACAGCAGCAACCATCGCATCATCTTCGGGTAAACCGTGACACGCATTACAACCATATGTCAAGAATGCGGCTTGACCAGCAACAACATCCCCATCAGGGAATTCTTCAGAGTACTCTTCATAAGTTGCTTTCCATTCATATTCAAATGCAGGTTCAGCGCACAACTCCTCACTCTCGAAATTCAACACATAGTCAGCTAAATTCTTCACTTGATCCTGCCGTAATGAGCCGCCATATTCATCCAACCATGCAGGCATAATGTAGCCGGGCCGTCCAGAGGAAATTGTTGTGCGGATAAACGCTTCCTTTGTACCGATCCAACCCATCGCTTCCATGCGTGCCGTTTTATCACCGCATACCAAACCTGGATCGTTCAATGGCAAGCCAACACAACTATCTTCATTGGGGCAATCTTGAGCCAATCCGTTCACACCATGACAAGTTGTACAATTTCCTGCAAACAGTTCAGCCCCAAATTCGATGGAACGCCCAACCTTTGCATGGGTGAACTCTTCTAAACGGGCATCCTCACGCAAGGTGGCATACCCTAATACCATCATAGTCAACATAAATGCGATGGTTCCAATTACAACTTTGATTTGCATAAATCCCTCTCTCAGTTATTCATAATTGTGTATCTTCTCAGTATTCTGGGGAGACTTGACAAATTTTCCTAATGGTACTCGTGTAAAATAAAGTGCTGATGAAATTTGTCAAGTCTTGTCCACGATTTATTGAGAAGATACATAATTGTTGATAAATATAAGCGTGACAGGTTCTTACAGAAGCTGTCACGCCCTGTTCTATTAACAATTTTTATTGATGTAACTGCACTCCTCTTCGTACAAAGCATCTGCATGACGATAGTCAACCCAATTCGTCTCAATTAACAGTTCTTCCGGATTCTTCGGGTCTTCTACACGATAGGATAGTGTCATTTGGATCAAATCAGGTTGCAACTGCGTGATAATAAGGGTGGCCTTTGGATCGGGCATGACATTGTTCTTGAAGTAGTTGCCATACCGATATGAACCATCCTTCAACTGCACCTCATCACACGCATCTAATTCCGTGTTTGCAGGGTCGAGGGTACAACTATGTTTGTGCATTGCTTCTTCAAAAGAGGCTAACGCATTGGTCAGGTAAGGATTTCCAGCCACAACTTCACCCGGCTCATATTCGCCGAGTGCCATTGATTCATAAGGAACGCCCTTCATAATGCTAGGCCCTTCTTGCGGCATAATTTCTGCACTCACTTCTAGCTCAGGCGAACTCTCCACACGGAATTTGGGCGAACCCATCCAATTTGAAACTAGCATAAAGGTCATAAAGATGAAGGCAACGCTCAGCCCGACACGGCGGTCAGCGTAACGACGGCTTTTACCAACCTCAAAATAAGGCATAAAGAGGAAGGCGATCATCAATAGGGGGATAAAGCCGACAACTAATGTTTTGTCGGCCAGTTTTAACCATCCTTGTGACCATGAAAGATACCACGGGGCGACAACGTGTAACGGTGTGACGACGGGGTCGGCGTGGCTTTCTAATGGTGCGTCCCAGAACCATAAGGAGCCAACGACGAGGAAGAGGGTCATAACGGCCGTCCACATCAACTCGCTGGTAATAATGTCGGGATTAAAGTAGGTACGCTCTTTTTTGGGTACACGTTTGGCTGAATCTTCGCCAACTTTTTCGCGGCCCGGAGGTAGTGAGAACCCGTGCAATACAACTTTGTAATAATGCACAAAGAAGAGGATGCCTAAAATAAGAGGCATGAGCAAGACGTGGAATAGATACCAGCGGAGCAGACCGCTTGCGCCAAGCGCGGGGCCGCCCTGCAAAATCAATAACACATTAGAGTTGAATACTTCGGGGCTGATACCGGGTAATGGGGGAACGGGGGCAGATTCTGCACCGCTCAAGAAAACGGTCAACGCCCAATAGGCGAGCTGATCCCATGGCAGTAGATAGCCGCTAAAGCTTAATAGGAGCGTCAAAACGAGCAGTATCACCCCTGTAAGCCATGTAAATTGGCGTGGTTTTTTGTAACTGCCAGTAATAAATGTTCGCAACATATGCAATGCGACCACGAGTACCATCACTTCAGCACCCAAACGATGCATATTACGCATAAGCTGCCCTAATGGCACATTGGACAAAATGTTCCACATATTGTTATAAGCGACTAATGGGCTGGGCGTATAGAAAATCATCAACAGCAAACCAGTGATGGTTTCCCATACAAACATGAAAGTGGATAACCATCCCAATCGGAAAGTGGGATAGAGATTGGTTATTTCTGTATGGTAAAAACTAGGGCGGATATGCAGCCAAAAACTGTCGGTATGCGGCCGCAAACGGGGGTTTGGGCGGCGAGGTTCGTCTCCACGAAGGGCGGAGCGAATGTCGTTGACGGACATCCCAGCAGTGATGCGGGTAACGACCTCGTCTGCCTTAGCGATGGCAGCTTGTTTTGCCCCCATCGTTTTAACTTCTTCAAAGAAGGTTGTCATAATGTTCTCCTAACTCTATTTTCTTAGGGGCAATTGCCAGCATAGCTGCATAACAAGGGGGTGCTATTACCTAATTTCTTAGCACCAGTATCAACTTGAACAAAGGCGGTTCCTGCGGGCAAATCTAAAGGCAGAAATGTCCCGTTCTCTTCTGAAATGGCCGATTCGGCTAAGACGGTGATTTTGTCATCTGCTAGAGCCGAGACTTTGAACCGATCTAAATCGCGGGGGGCGGGAGATTCGATTCTACGGCCGTCTAAACGATATTTTGACCCATGACATGGACATTCAAAACGGTCATTCGCCTCAACCCATGTATAGATACAGCCAAGATGGGTACATACTTTATAGATTGCGGCCACACCTTTAATGGGCAGTGTATCTTGATCTGATGGATACATTACGTCATTCGCCTGTTCGGTGTCTAAATTTGAAATCCAAAAACGCCCCTCTGCATATCCAGCAGGGGGAACATTAATATCTGGAACTTCATCAACAGGGAGCGTGAATGTGCCGCCGAACTCGCCTTCACGGAATTTGGGGATCAAAAACCAGACCAGCATACCTGCTGATTGTGCGGCAACTAAGGCGATGGACGCACCCCACACATAGTAGAGAAATTCGCGCCGCGTGATGCCATTATTGCCAGCGTCTGCTGCTACGTTTGCCATATTGCTATCCTCCTTTGTATTTAAAGATAAAGATTTTATAGGAAATATTGTTGACTAACTTTAAGTAAATATGGTATCTTCCCAATAAATCGTGGACAAGACTTGATAAATTTCAGTAGCACTTCGTTTTACACGAGTATCATTAGGAAAATTTGTCAAGTCTCCCCAGAATACTGAGAAGATACTAAATATGCTTTTCCGTTTAAGGGTATAGTGGAATGTGCAGTATTGATTTTTATGGTTGTTTTAGAAAAAAACAAGTATACAGTTGCCATTCCCGCCCCTGCCTCCACAGGGATAAATCCCATAGGCGGAAAATCATCTTTTTGATTGGGTGGATCGTATCTTCTCAATAAATCGTGGACAAGACTTGATAAATTTCATCAGCACTTTATTTTACACGAGTACCATTAGGAAAATTTGTCAAGTCTCCCCAGAATACTGAGAAGATACGGTAGATCCTTGTTTTTGCGAGCCACCCTCATTAGAGATGAGGGCGTAACAGCTCAAATTTTAGGATAATTAAAACTTAAAAACGGCCATAGTGGGCGCTGAGGGACTCGAACCCCCGACCCCTTCGGTGTAAACGAAGTGCTCTAACCAGCTGAGCTAAGCACCCTAATCTTCTAATGTACTTCTAATGTGCGAGATTATAACGTTCTCTTATGAATATGCCAAAAAAATTGTTGCGGTGATTGCATAGTCACCCTAATTCGTGTTCGTGATTGAAAACCAAAAAACTGATCATGGGATAGGAAATTGAGCTAATCTCCAGAATGCGTTAGTCGTTATGGAAAAATGGAGAAACCTGCCGAAATCTCGACAGGTTGCATCCCATCCTTGTTCCTAATCGTCCAAAACCGTAACACAACGGCCGTTCTCGTGTTTAACCCAATGGAATTATCATCTTACCGCAGGAGAACTTATTATGACCGACAAGAAATATGGGAAAATTACAGGATGGGGACATTACGCGCCGCCGCATATCGTTACCAATCAAGATTTGGAAAAAAAGATAGATACTAATCATGAATGGATCGTACAGCGCACGGGCATTCACGAGCGGCGCGTCGGCAGCGCGGACGAAACAACGGGTACGATGTCGCTTGCTGCCAGCAAGATGGCGATGGGAAAAGCGGGCATTACCGCTAATGACCTTGACCTTATCATCGTCGCCACCTCCACTCCAGACCGTTTTATGCCTGCTGTTTCTAGTGAACTGCAACATTGGCTGGGCGCAGTAGATGTGCCCGCATTCACTTTGACAACCGGCTGCACCGGCTTTGTGTACGCGCTCGTCACCGCACAACAATTTATGACAGGCGGCGTGTACAAGACGATCTTGATCGTCGGCGCGGAGATGCCGAGTAAGTTTATGAATTGGGAAGATCGGGCAACGGCCGTTCTCTTTGGCGATGGTGCAGGTGCAGTCATCATGCAGGCGACCGATCAACCGTGCGGTGTGGGCGAGTTTGACATGGGATCAGATGGGTCTGGCGGTGACCATCTCAGTCTGCCCGCGATGGGCAGTGCCGAGCCGATTACGGCCGACACCTTCGCCAGCGGACGGCAATTTATCCATATGAACGGCCGTGAAGTGTTCAAATTCGCCAGCCGTATTATGAGCAATAGCAGCAAGCGCGTTCTGGAAAGAGCGGGACTCACCCCTGACGATATTGATTACTTTGTCCCCCATCAGGCCAATTTACGCATCATCCAATCGGCCGCACGGGGCATGAATCTGCCGATGGATCGCTTCATCGTCAATATCGACCGATACGCCAACACCTCCGCCGCCTCCATCCCGCTCGCCTTATGCGAAGCCTTAGCCGATGGACGGATCAAACCAACCGATACTTTGCTGCTCGTCAGCTTTGGGGCGGGCTTAACATGGGCGACAGCCATCTTGCAAATGCAGCCAAAAGAATAATCATCATTGTATTGGTATGAATGGAACGCGGATTAATGCAGATGAATGCGGATTAAAAAAGATTCGTGTTCATCCGCATAATCCGCGTGCGAAGCCTCCGTGCCCCACTTTCATATTAAATCACTATAAAGCAATTTTTTAGATTTTTGAAGCATTTTATTTTATCTGCGCCCATCCTAAAAACCCTAAAAAATCTGCGCCCCATTTCCAACCACCCCCTCCTACGCTGTACGCAAAACCGAGAATTTTAACAATGATCGACTTCATTTATACCTTTTTTGTTGTTTTTTTAGCCGCATTTGTACAGGGCGGGATAGGGTTTGGCGTGGCACTGGTGGCGGTGACATTGATGAGCTTTTATCTGCCGCTGCAAGAAAGCGTGCCGTTGATGTCCCTGTTGGCTGGTACGATCAGCTTTGTGATGTTGATACGTTATCGGCAAGCGTTTAAGTGGCGAGCGACCATCCGACTGGGCGCGGGGTCGCTGGTCGGCGTGCCGATTGGTGTATTTTTATTGCGCCGATTGGATGGTGATTTGGTGATTAACCTGCTGGGCGTACTCGTGATCGGATATGCGCTGTACGCGCTGCTTAATTTGCAATTACCTGAGTTAAAACGGCCGTTCTACGGGTACATTTTCGGTTTTTTCGGCGGGATTTTGAGCGGCGCATACAACACAGGCGGCCCGCCAGTCATCATTTACGCCAATTGCCGCCGTTGGCCTCCATCCACCTTCAAGGGAAACTTGCAAGGGTATTTTCTCATCAATAGCTTTCTCGTCATCTCAACCCATTTCCTCATGGGCAATTATACCCCCATCGTTTTACAACGGTATCTCTACGCTGTTCCCGCCCTGCTTTTGGGAGTCGGCTTGGGCGTTGCGTTAGACGGCCGTATAAACCCCCTCCTTTTCCGCAAAAGCGTACTATTTCTCCTGCTCATATTAGGTACAGCCCTATTGTTTTGATTGAACAGCATAATAATGGATAATCAATAATGAACAATGAACAATTAATAATCCATTGCTCATTGCTAAGGGAAAACTCGTAAATAACTGTGGCCAAGGTGACAGGCACTTGCCAAGTGCCTGTCACCTTGGCCACAGTTAAAAACGAACCTTCCCTAAGGTCATGTATGAAAAATAATTATACGTTTGTCATTCCCCCATCCTCACGAAGGTGGGGATGGGGGAATGACAATCAAAGTTTTGGATGATTTAAATTTAGAAATGGCCTCATTGTTAATTACTAATTGTTAATTCTATGTATCCTTCACTCTCATTAGGGCCTTTTGTATTTCCTGTGGCTGGCTTGCTTTATTTGTTCGGAACGGCCGTCAGTTTGAGCATTGTCGAACGCGCAGCGAAACTGCTTAATTTGAACGTTGACAGTCTGTACGCGACGGCCGTTGCTGGTTTGATCAGCGGCATGGTCGGCGCACGGCTCATTTTTGTCGTCCTTTATTGGTCAGCCTTCCAGAACAATTTAATAAGCATCATTTGGCCGCTGAATAGCGGCTACAATTTGGCGGGCGGCCTATTTTTTGGCGCGGCAGGAGTACTGTTTTACGGCCGTTACAAAACCCTTCCTGCTGCCTCCACCGCCGACGCACTGCTTCCCGGCATCATCACCGGCTTGCTCTTCATCAGCTTGGCCGACTTTTTAGCAGGGCCGGGAATGGGAACGTACAGCCGTCAATTTTGGGCGATCAATGTGTACGGCTCCATGCGCCATCCCGTCCAGCTATATGAAATCATCGCTGCTGGGCTGGCCTTGCTGGCATGGTGGAAAATGCGCCCCTCCCGCCTATTCGATGGGATGCTGTTTTTGATAACAACGGCCGTTTACGCCGCCGGCCGCCTCTTCACCGACGCATTTCGTCAAAACAACTGGTTCACCGCTGACGGCTACCGCATCATTCAACTCATCAGCCTAGCCGTCATGCTCGCCGCCCTTTACACCCTCAATCAGCAGGTCGAAAAAATAAAACAAAAGCAATTGAAAGAATGAGAACAAAGCGCGGACGGGGCGGATAAAGCAGATAAACGCGGAGTAGAGAGAGAACATCCGCATTCATCCGCCAAACCCGCATGCAAAGTATCCGCGTTCCATCTTAATACTATAAAAAGGAGGTAACTACTCAGCCTATCAATTATTTCACCACAGAGAAGCAAAGATCACAAAAAAATGTAACATCTCAATAAATTGAGGCAAAGACTTGACAGGTTTCATAAGAGTCTCGCGTTTTACACGAGAGTATTATAGAAAACCTGTCAAGTCTCCCCGAAATTTTGAGAAGACACTAAAAAATCTTAAAAAACTTCGTGTTTCTCGTATCTTTGTGGTTAATTTGGACAATGGCTGAGTAGTTACAAAAGGAGCTTCTATGGCCTCACCCTCGCTTGAAGAAAAAAAGACTTTCACCGACCGCCTGCGCAGATACGCCTTCGTCGTCATCGACCCCATCGTTACCGTGCTGGCAAAAACAGGCATCGGTCCCGATGCGCTGACCATTGTCGGCATGGCCTCCCACTTTTTATTCGCATGGCTCATCACCATTGGCGAAATGCGATGGGCATCCATCGCTATGATGGTCGCCGTGCCGCTCGACGCGCTCGACGGCTCATTAGCTCGCAAACTGCAAAAGAAAGATGGCAATTTCGGCTCATTTCTTGATTCAACGATGGATCGATTGGCAGAGATCGTCCTCTTTGCCGGCTTTATCTTCCATTACGTGCGCCAGCAAGATGTGGATATGCTCGCTGTCTCCTACATCGCCATCACCGGCTCGATTATGGTCAGCTACGCGCGGGCAAAAGCAGAATCACTCGGCTATACAGCATCCGTCGGCATCCTCAGCCGCATGGAGCGGTATATATTGATCATCTTCTTCCTCTTCCTCAAATTGCCGTCAATTGCGATTATCATCATGGCCGTCGGCACATATATCACCCTGTTTCAACGCCTATTCTCAGTACGAAAACAGGCGTACACAGCGGCCGCCGAACAGGTAGAACAGACAGAAGAATCTTATTAATAAGGAACAGCATGTATCTTCTCAATAAATCGTGGATAAGACTTGATAAATTTCATCAACACTTTATTTTACACGAGTATCATTAGGAAAATTTATCAAGTCTCCCCAGAATACTGAGAAGATACGCTGCGAATTAAAAACAGACAAAGGAGTCAACATGAGTTCACGTTCATCTACATGGAAAACGATCCCTGTATATTGGTATATCATCGGGGGATTGTTGGCAGGAACGGCCGTTCTCTTCATCAATCATCTCGCTACAGGCATCACACCCGACCGCACCTTCTTCACCATCCCTTTTCTCGATTTGGAGGTGTATTGGTATGGAGTCTGCATCGTCGGCGGCATCGCGCTTGGCACCTTTGTGGTCAGCAAATTGGCCGAAGAACGCGCCATGCGCTTATTTACCGAGACAGTGCCGACAGCAACCCGAAAACGGCCGTTAGCCCGTCTCCACCTCCCCAAAGCGTTGTCGCAAAAGCTACACAAACAGAAAATCAGCACAATGGGCGACCTTTTATTGCAATGGGGATACAACCCCGCCTTGCTCCGTCTCAATAAAAAAGAGATCGAGACCGTTCGTACCGCCCTGACGAACAGCAAATATGTCGAATCAATCTGGCTCGCCAAAACACCATGGCGCATTTGGAACCCCGAACACGCATGGAACGGCGTGATGTGGGGCGTAGTTATCGGACTTGTCGGCGCACGCCTCTATCACATCCTCACCCCGTCCCCCAGCATGGGCATCACCGTTGCCGAATATCTGAGCGACCCCGCCCGAATGCTCAACTTTCGTAATGGGGGATTGGGCATCTATGGCGGTATTGCCGGCGGCTTGATCGGCATCAGCTTTTACACCCGCCGCAACCGTATCCCCTATTTGGGATGGGCCGATTTAGCCGTCATCGGCGTGGCGTTAGGGCAAGTTTTTGGGCGATGGGGCAACTTCTTCAATCAAGAACTATACGGCAAACCGACCAACCTGCCGTGGGCGATCCTCATTGATCGCCCCTTGCCTGAATTCGCCGCCTTTACCCATTTTCACCCCGCCTTTTTGTACGAATCATTATGGAATCTGCTCGCGTTTTCCATCTTATACAGCTTAAACCGCCGCTGCAAACGGCTCATTACAGGCGATCTGCTGGCGTTATACCTCATCTTATACGCCATCGGGCGCACACTACTGGAGATGACACGGCTGGACAGCCGCATGGTCACCATCGGCGATCTGCAATTGAACATGGCCGTCGCCACGCTGCTTTCTATCATTTTGGCAATCGTGATGGCTCTCTGGCGGATTATGGTGCATCAAGCGGATAAACGAGGGTAAATTATACGTATTCAGGCTTCCTAGAAAACAAGCTGACTTTGGCCATCACTCCCCCTGCGAAGGCGTAGAAAAACAAAAGTCCCAACCGGCGGGATGGAGACGAAAAAGACCTCTCAGATTTTCAAAATCTGAGAGGTCTTTTTTTGTGGGCATGTTATAATTTTGCCGTTACTGGTGGTCAAGTTTGCAAACTTGACCACCATTTGTTTAAGATAGCAGTGTAACTTCTCAATATTTCGGGGAGACTTGACAAATTTTCCTAATGATACTCGTGTAAAATAAAGTGCTGATGAAATTTGCCAAGTCTTGTCCACGATTTATTGAGAAGATACTTACATACATAGCAGTAACTACTTAGGGAAGGTTCGTTTTTAACTTTGGACTTTCAGGTGACAGGCACTTGCCAAGTGCCTGTCACCTTGGCCACAGTTATTTACGAGTTTTCCCTTAGGAACGAGGATTTATTTAATTACCAAAGTTGTTATTCCCGCCCCTGTCCTCACGAAGGTGGGGATGGGGGAATGACAAGCGCAGGAATGGCAAGTTGGAGTTTTAGGGGTGTTTAATCCTCATGAACAGGTAGTTATGGATGGAAAGAGAGGGCATTTGTAAAATGAGCAGGAAGACATTGAGTTTTCAAGAAATCATCAGTAAATTATTGATCTATTGGCAGGAGCAGGGTTGCCTGTTGCGCCAGCCGTATAATGTTCAGGTCGGTGCTGGCACGATGAACCCCGCTACTGCGCTGCGGGTGCTGGGGCCTGAGCCGTGGAATGTCGTGTATGTTGAACCGAGTATCCGTCCCGATGACGGCCGTTTTGGTGACAATCCCAACCGTATGCAGATGTTCCATCAACTGCAAGTGATCCTCAAACCCGATCCCGGCAACCCGCAGCAGCTCTATCTTGACAGCCTCGAAGCGATCGGCATTGACCCCCGCGAGCATGACATCCGTTTTGTGGAAGATAATTGGGAAAGCCCCGTGCTTGGCGCGTGGGGATTGGGCTGGGAAGTGTGGCTGGACGGCCAAGAGATCACCCAATTTACCTATTTTCAACAGGCGGGCGGCTTCAATCTCGACCCCGTTTCGGTAGAACTCACCTACGGGCTGGATCGTATCGCCCTCGCCCTGCAAGGGGTGGACAGCGTGTGGGATATTGATTACGGCAACGACATCAAATTTGGCGGCATGTTGTTGCAAAATGAGATCGATCATTGCCGTTACTACTTCGACGTTGCCGATGTGGACGGGCTGAAACAGGTGTACGATGTGTACGAAAACGAGGCGAAACGGTGTTTGGACGCTGGACTCGTCATTCCCGCCCATGATTACAATCTCAAATGCTCCCATCTGTTCAATATCTTGGACACGCGCGGGGCGATTGGGGTGACGGAGCGGGCGGGCTATTTCCGTCGTATGCGAAATGTGACGATTGATATTTCCAAACTGTTCGTCGCCGAACGGGAGCGGGCGGGACATCCTTTGCTCGTTGACGCACCGAAGGCGAACGCTGTCACCGCCGAAAAGAGTGATCCATCCGCCCCGAAAGAGGGGACGGACACCTTTTTGCTGGAAATCGGGAGCGAAGAGCTGCCGGTTGATGATTTGCCCGCCGGGATCGCCTATTTACAAACGGCCGTTCCCACCCTATTGGACAAGTTGCGCTTGGCGTATGAAAGCGTCCGCGTTTACGGCACGCCCCGTCGCATTGCAGTCGTTGTAAATGGATTAGACGGCCGTCAAACGGATTTGGAAACAGTCGCCAAAGGGCCGCCCGCCGCCCGCGCCTTCGATGCGGACGGCAAGCCGACCAGAGCAGCCAGCGGATTTGCACGCGGTAAAGGTGTCGATGTTGCCGACTTGCAAATCGTGGAAGAGAAAGGAAAACGGTATGTGACCGCCGTCGTCTATGAAGAAGGGAAAACGGCAGTCACCGTATTGGCCGACGCGCTGCCCGCGCTCATCGGCGGCTTAAAGTTCAAGCGCAGTATGCGCTGGAACGACAGCGGCGTAACCTACAGCCGTCCGATCCGTTGGCTGATCGCGTTATACGGCGCGGAAATCGTCCATTTTGAGTACGCGGGGCTACAAAGCGAGCGCGTGAGTCGGGGATTACGGCCGTTTGGTTCGCTCCCCCTGCCGATCAACAATGCGGACGAATATGGCGAAAAAATGGCGCAAGAGGGAATCATCCTCGATCCCGCCGTACGGCAGCAGGAGATTCTCACCGCCGCTGCCGCCATCGCCCAAAAGACGGGCGGCCATCTGCCCGACGATGCCGCCTTGCTGGCCGAAGTCAGTAATTTGGTTGAACGGCCGACCGCCTTCATCGGTACTTTTGACGAGCGTTTCCTCACCCTGCCGCCGCAAGCCCTCGTCGCCGTCATGCGGAAGCATCAACGGTATTTCCCCATTTATGATGATGACGACAAGTTGATGCCGTATTTTATCGGGATTCGCAATGGGGATGCGCGTCATTTGGATATGGTGACGCACGGAAATGAGCAGGTTATTCTGGCGCGTTTTGCCGATGCTGAATTTTTCTATAATAATGATGTGAAACGGCCGTTAGCCGATTTCTTACCTGATTTAGAGAAGTTGACCTTCCAATTCAAGCTCGGATCGATGCTCGACAAGAGCGATCGTCTGGAAAAATTAACCCCCGTCATCGCCGCCATGCTGGGCGCGGACGAAGCGGAAACAGCTGCCGCCGCCCGCGCAGCCACGCTCGCCAAAGCGGATCTCGCCACCAGTTTGGTCGTGGAAATGACCTCCCTGCAAGGGGTGATGGGCAGCCATTACGCCAAACGCAGCGGTGAATCTGATGCCGTTGCGACTGCCATCGGTGAACAGTACGGTGCGGTCAGCAGCACGAAGGCGGGGATGGCGGTCGCCATCGCCGATCGGCTGGACAGTTTGGCTGGTCTTTTTGCCGCTGGTCTCGCGCCTAAAGGGTCGAATGATCCGTTCGCCCTGCGCCGCGCTGCGCTGCATATTATTGATAATCTCATCAGCAATGGGCAGCCGTTTGATTTGCAAACGGCGGTTGAATCGGCGATGGCGTTGCAGCCAATCCAAAAGGAGGGGGCGGTGGCTGAGGTGATGGGATTCGTGAACGGCCGTTTAGCCGCTTCGTTCCGCGATAAAGGATTTCCCGTGTCGGTGGCAAAGGCGGTTTTGGCGCAGCAGACGGCTAATCCGTATGCGGCGGAAAAAACGGCCGTTGCGCTCACCGCGCTTACGCAAAAAGAGGGATGGGAGGCGTTGTTGGACGGGTACGCCCGCTGCGTCCGTATTAGCCGTAAAGAGACGGAACGGCACGCCTTCGATCCTGATTTATGCACGCTGGATGAGGAAAAGTCTTTGTACGCGGCGTACATGGCGGCCAAAGCGGCGGCTGACGGCTCGGTGGACGGGTTAGCGGCGGGATTGACGGGCTTGCTGCCCCAGATTAATGCGTTTTTTGATGGGGTGATGGTGATGGATAAGGATACGGCCGTGCGCCACAACCGCCTCGCGCTCCTCCAACGCATCACCGCCCTGACAGATGGCATCGCCGATTTGTCGGAGTTGGAAGGGTTTTAATAATGGAGAATTGGAGTCTGGCGAATTTCAGACCTTATATGAAAGTGGATTCGCCGCTCGGTTCTTAAAAACCTTATAAGTTGATTTAACGGGAACGAACAGGTCTAATCGTCTTGTATGAAAATCCCGCCACTCTACAGGGTGATTAAGAATTTTGAGCGCGTATACGCGATTTTATCAAG
>WFSA01000013.1 GCA_015486215.1 Anaerolineae bacterium
ATACATATTCGCCTCAAATAGTAATTACTCAACCCTCCCATAATTCTATCATAAAAAGATAAAGAATCGGCAGCTAGATTGTCTCTTTGTGGTATCTTCTCAATAAATCATGGACAAGACTTGACAAATCTCATCAGCACTTTATTTTACACGAGTATCATTAGGAAAATTTGTCAAGTCTCCCCAGAATACTGAGAAGATACTCTTTGCGGTTGATTTTCAACCGCTGAATGGCAACTTCAGCTACAGTGATGATGCTGAAAAACTGACCGTGTCTGTTTTGACTGGATAGTGAATAACTGACTGTGCTTCTTTTTTAATGAAACTTATGCGTCGCCTAAATAATACTCTACAATGCTCGATATTTCTCTAGAACTGACAGGTTTTCGTAAGAATCCAGATGCCCCCATCTGTTCCGCATCTTTTTTGATTTGATCGGTGCCAACGGCCGTAAACATAATGATCGGTAAATCTTCATAACGTCCATCAGCGCGTAATTGCCGCAACATCGTTAATCCATCCATCTCAGGCATGTTTATATCAGATATAATGAGATCGACGGGTTCTGTATCTAAATAAGTAAGTGCCTCTTGACCATTTTCTACCGTAATCACTGTGTAATCATTATTTCGTTGCAACATAAACCCTAACATAATTTGGGTTGCTACCTCATCCTCAACAACAAGTATAACACTCATGGAGTTCTCCTTTGTCCATCCATATTCTGCGATACATTGTAGGAATAGATATTCTTACTGTCAAGAGATGCACAAGGTAATTCTTGGAGTAGGGATGTGATACAAAAATACTTATTGTTTTTAATCAATTGGATGTCCATTTTTACGGCCGTTTTTAATACTTTTTTCGTAACATCTCAATAAATCGTGGAAAAGACCTGACAGGTTTCACTAACACCTCTCGTTTTGCACGAGTATCTTTAAAAAACCTGTCAGGTCTCCCCGAAATATTGAGAAGATACCTTTTTTCTCAGATATATAGTTGGGAACAAGGATTGAATAACCCTCATTTCTCGATAAAAGAAACGCTCTCCCCAATAACATACGCAGTCGCTATCTCCTTCACATGTGTGATAGAGAGATGCCAACGGTCAATGTTTAACTCTTGGCTTCGCCTGCTTGCTTTGCCATACAACATAATGTACGGTTGTCCTGATTCATGTGTAAAAACAGCAACTTCGGGCAATTCTACAGGACCGATGCCCGTTCCTAACGCTTTCAGCACCGCCTCTTTAGCCGCCCATCGGCCAGCCATATAGTCCGCTTCACGTTTATCGTTCAAGGCGGGCATGGCGGCACGCTCATCTGCGCCAAACAGCGTTGTCAACAGGTGCTCACGGTTTCGTACTAAAAGCCGCTTAAATCGAGCAGCATCGGCCGAATCTACGCCTATGTTTACGATCATCTGGAAAATCAAACAATACCATACCTGTTGTCAAGGGGCGACCCAGCGGGTCGCCCCTACAGGAGGCAATGCGTAGGGGCGATTCGTTGAATCGCCCAAAAAACTAAAAATGAACCATGCCTAAATTATACAGATTTTCTCGGATAATCTGCGATAATCTGCGAAAATCGGCGTAATCTGCGGATTATATTGCGATACTGCTCGTGCTTGATACCGTTTAGACATATTCGTAAACTTAACGAATATATTTGACTGTCATTCCCGCGCAGGCGGGAATCTACTGCTCTCAAAGAGTATGGATTCCTGCCTAAAAGAGTTTACCCTCACGAAGGTGGGGGCAGGAATGACAAATCGTTAAGGAACGGGAATTTAATAACTGTCCCATTTGGTAAACGATCAGCCCCCCACCCTAACCCTCCCCCGAGAGGGGAGGGAACTTGCTCCCTCTCCCTTTGGGAGAGGGCTGGGGTGAGGGGGAGTGACCAATTACCCCATTTGATACACTAATTGAAATCAGTGTATCAAATGGGACAGTTAATTAATCCTCATTCCTAAGTTTACGATATGACCGTTCAGATATTATTTTTTACTCTCTAAAAAGCGTTCCATACCATTAAGCGTGTTAAAGTTTTCTGGTACTAAATCGCCGGGTTCTGCTTCTACGCCAAACTCTTCGTCGAGAAAAAAGACGAGTTCCATCACGCCTGTAGAATCAATAATGTCAGATTCTAATAAGGCGGTGTCATCTTTAATTAACTCAATATCATATTGAAAATTTTCAGCAATAAATGCTCTAATGCGGTCTTTTGATGTCATAATTGTTCCTTAGGTAGATGGGGGGAAGTTTGCAAACTTGCCCCGCGCTGCCTACAGCATGGCTGGTACAGCACGCAGATACTCAGTTGTTTTTATTTTTTGACGCAATTCACGGTATACATTTTCGACTTGTTGCGCTGTCAGGTCAAATGCTTCGGCGACTTCGGCGGCGGGGATGTCATTTTCCAGCCCGTACCAAATTGGATCCATCAGGTCGAAGGGGAGGCGGTAGAAGAACTCTTCTTGGCTGCTGCCTGCGCTGTAGGTGTCGGTTGTGGGGATGCGGTCGATGATCGATTGGGGAACGCCGACATGGGCGGCCAATTGGAAGACTTGGGTTTTGAAGAGATGTTGGATAGGCTGCAAATCTACGCCGCCATCTCCGTATTTGACGAAGAACCCTTGCATATGCTCATCTTTATTGGCGGTTCCAATCACGGCATAATTCCGTCGTTCGGCGTGATAGAAGAGGGTCATCATGCGGCTGCGCTGTTTGAAATTGGAGGCGGCGACGACTTCCAAGAACGCTTTTGGCGGCATAAGGCGGCTTTTTTCGTTCCCTTCTTTATCAATCATCACGAGAGAGAAGACGTTGAGACTGCTCTTTTCTAGCAGATCGCCAGGCAGCGTGATTTTGATACCATGCTTGGCTGGATCATATTCGGGGAAGAGATCGCGCACGGCCGCATCTCGTCCAACATAACAACCAGCGGCATTCAACATAGGAGTTAAATCTTCTTTGATCAATTCAACGCCGTACTGCTTTGTCAATTCGATAGCTAATTGTTCGCTATCGCCGCTTGATTCTTTTTCGGGCATGGTAAGGGCGAAGACGCGCTTTGCGCCCAATGCCCGCACGGCTAATGCAAGTACGGTTGATGAATCAATGCCGCCGCTAACGCCGATGACAACGCCGCGCCGTTTGAACCGTTTTAAGACGGTTTCACGGATCATCTCTTCAATGCGTTCGCTCTCTTGAGCGACATCAAGGTCTAAGATATTACGATGAAATTTCATAAAACTCCTTTCTAATAATGAATAACGAATAACGAATAATGAATACTTAATTATTCATTCATTCGTATCTTCTCAATAAATCGTGGAAAAGACCTGACAGGTTTTTCCATGATACTTGTGTAAAACGAGAGGTGTTGGTGAAACCTGTCAGGTCTCCTTGTAATTTTGAGAAGATACATTCATTCATTTATAATATTGCGTCATGTCCATGATTGGGACGTTATGCTGGGATGTGGATGGCGCGTTTTGGATAAAGTGTTGATGCCATAATTGACTGGTTAATATGCCCATGAAACTCATCTGATCGGGGCGGCTTAACGGCCGTTTACCCCTCATTCTCTGCGTCAACTTGATAACTTTTTCAGCATCGAAAAGCCCTGTCTTTTTGAGCGCGTCGGGAGTGAGTATGTCGGCCGCATAAGCGGGCAATTGTCCAAAAATATCTTGGATGGGAGCGCGGTATGGCTGCTTTGATCGCTGGGTGATGGCATCAGGAATCATCCCTTTGGCGATCTGTTTCAATATATATTTTTCACCGCGCAGGTGACGAATTTTCATATTGAGCGGCAATTTATTCGCCCAATTGATCACATTTTGGTCGAGGAACGGGTAACGCCCTTCGACAGCGTGGGTCATTGCCATGCGGTCTCCTTGTGTGGAGAGCAGGTACATCGGCATGAAGGTGGTCGCTTCGATATATTGCGCTTTGGCGGCGGCACTCCAGCCGTCAAAGGCGGCTGGAAAGCGGGAAACGGCCGTTTCCACCGCATCATATTCCCCAATCCTGCCCCGTAAATCGTCAGATAAAAAGCGGAGCGAACGACGGCCGTTATCCCAGCGCATCGCGTGGCTGAAATCGGGCGCGTCGGGCGCGTCTAACCCTTTGCCGAAGAATAGTTTGAGCATGGCGGCGGGCATTTTCTGCATCGCGGGCTGATATTGGTAAAGGCGTTTGAGGAGCAATGGCCGTAAATCAGAGTCAGGTTGGCGTGCCATAAAGCGGCGCACCATCGCCTCTCTAAAAATAGTATAGCCGCCAAAAAATTCGTCCGCCCCTTCGCCCGTCAAGACCACTTTTAAGCCCTGTTCATGGACGAATTTTGCCAATAATTGCATCGGCACGGGGGCAAGACGGAGCGTCGGCGTTTCGCTGTGCCAGATGGCGGAAGGGAGCGCGGCTTGAATTTGCGCTTTGTCGGCATGTACGACGTGATGGGTCGTGCCGAAGGTGGCGGCGGCTTGCTGCTGGTAGCTGCTTTCGTCAAAATCTTTGTCGTCAAAGGTGATGGAGTAGGTGTGCAACGGCCGTTTCATCATCCCTTGCGCCATACTGACCGTCAATGACGAATCCAATCCACCGCTCAAATACGCGCCCACTTCCACGTCAGCGATCAAGCGGGTGCGGGTCGCCTCTTTCAATAGGGCACGTCCCTCTTCGATCAATTCGTCAGCCGATTTGTCCGTTTCGGCGACGGTGAAATCGGGCTGCCAATACTGCTCTATTTTTAGCTCTTTCCCTTCTTCGGCGATGAGAATATGGCCGGCGGGCAGTTCATAAATATCGGCGAACATCGTCTGGCCGGGCAGTGCCGCCCATGTGGTGAACAGTTGTGCCATCCCTTGTTCATGAATGCGGCGGGGAACGCCGGCCGCCAATAACGCTTTGATTTCGGAGGCGAAGAGGAGGTGACCGTTGTGGACGGTGTAATATAACGGCCGTATGCCCACATGATCCCGTCCCAACCACAGACGACGGCGGTTGCTGTCCCATAGCCCAAAGGCGAATTGCCCCTGCACATGCTGGATCGCGTTCGTGCCGTACATTTCGTATAGGTGAATGATAATCTCGCTGTCGGAACCGGTGCGGAGCGTATGCCCGTCGGCGATTAACTCTTCTTGGGCGCGTTGATAATCAAAAAATTCTCCATTACATGCCGCCCAGATAGAGCCATCCTCATTAGGAATCGGCTGCCAGCCGCCAGCGAGGTCAATGATGCTCAACCGTGCTTGTGCTAGTGCCGCCCGCTTGCCTTCGTAAATGCCGATTTTCTCTGGCCCGCGATGGGTAAGCGTGCCAATCATTGCCCGCAAATCGGGGTGCGATTGTCCGTTTCCTGTCAAATCAAAACTACCTGCAATTCCACACATAATAAATAATGAATAATGAATTGGGAATAACTAATAATGAATTGATCGCGCATATCCCACTTCACAATTCATTATTAATTGTTCATTATTCATTATTCTCCATGTTTTTCCCGTGCCATTTTACGCAATGTTGGGCGGACGACTTTGCCGTTTGCGTTTAGGGGGAGCTTTTTGATAAATTCAACGGCCGTTGGCATCGTTCCTCGTGCTAATTTTTTCTTGCAATGATTCAAAATATCTTTTTCGCTGAGGTCGGCGTTGGCGGTGGTGACGGCGTAAATGTAGATCGCTTCGCCTGTCGCCAAATCTGGTACGCCGACGGCGGCGGCTTGCACCATTTGCGGCAATTCCATGATGATAGATTCTATCTTCTTGCTGCTAACGCGCATCCCAAGCGGTTTGAGAATGTCGCTCTCGCGGTCTATGATGTAAATGAAGCCGTCTTCATCCACTCTGCCCAAATCGCCTGTCCGCAAGCCGCCGTTGATATATTTTTTGGCGGTCGCTTCAGGATTGTTGAAGTAGCCGAGTGTGACGCAGCTGCCAAAGGCGAGCAGCTCGCCAACTTCTCCTTGCGGCACATCCTTCCCTTCTTTATTGACGATGCGAATCTCTGTGTTGGGAATGGCGCGGCCAATGGAGCCGAGCTTGTCGTCGATTCGGTCTGGTGGCAGCCATGAGAGGCGGGCGGTCGCTTCGGTTTGGCCGTACATGACGAATACGTCAGCGTTATGCGCCGCGTGGCGCAGCTCTTCGACGAGGACGGGGGGAAGGTGTCCGCCCGCTTGTTGTATTTTTGTGAGATGGGGTAACGGCCGTTTGGCAAAGGTCGTCTTTCGCAAAAGGGTATGATACATGGACGGCACACCCGCAAAGCCTGTGCATTGCCGCTTTTCCATATCGTCCAATACCGCCTCTGGAAAGGCAAACATATTGTTGAGGACGACGGAGCCGCCGACTTGTAGATGGGTGTGCAAAAGGGACAGGCCGAAGCAGTAATAAAATGGCATGGCGACCATGATGCGATCAACGGCCGTCAGCTCTAAATACTCGATGATGGAATCAGTGTTGGCGTGCAAATTCCCATGAGAAACGCGCACCAATTTAGGCCGGGAAGTTGTTCCCGATGTCAACATCAACGCCGCTTCCGTGCGCTCGTTCTCAATCGGATGGAGAGGCAGATCCTCTAAATTAGCATCGGGCAGGGCGGCAAGCTGCGAATCTATGATGGATGGCAAGTTGTCAATGATTCCATCGGGCAAACGGCGGGCAAAACGATGGCTTATGCAGATCGCTTTCACGTCGGCAAACTGTTTTAAGCGGTTGAGTTCGTCGGGGTGGATGGTTGCGGGCATCGGCATGGCAACTGCGCCGATATGGAAGATGGCGGCGTAAGAGGCGACCCAAAATGGTGAATTTATTCCCAGCAGCATCACTTTGTTTCCCGGCTCAACCCCGTCTTTTCGTAGTTGAACCGCGATTTTGGCACTCATCTGACGTAATGCTTGGTAAGTGACTTCTTTTCCGCCAGCTATTAATGCGACTTGATCGTCTTTCCCTTTTCCTAACAAGCTACTAGCAAAATTATCCACAAATGCTCCTGCAAATGATGGGGAATTTGTCCTGCGATGATCATCCCCAAGATTAAATTTGTTTGATTCCCCACTATCTTTCTGGGCGATTCAGCGAATCGCCCCCACACATTGCCTCCTGTAGGGGCGATTCGCTGAATCGCCCTGCTTAGATATTTTACGCGTCTATTAAAATAGGTGCTGTGTTCTATTTTACTCTTTGAACTTTTCGTCCATTGTTTCTAATAATTGTGCCGCTTCTACCAATTTATCTAATGGGTTTTTCTCGCCGACAAAGTAGCGGTAATCGGCGGGCATGAGGTCAAGTTCTTCTACTAATACATTATATTTTTCGCGGACATCTTGCTGACTGATTTTATACATCTCAGCCACCATTGGGGTGTGATCTTCGTCAAGGTTGATTTTTAGGATGGCGAAGGTGATGCCGCCGGCCCACACTTCTGGTTTTTTGATGATTAACGGCCGTTCGCCAATACTAATACGATATTCCAGCCACATTTGCATGCCCTTTCCAACTTGTTGCATCGGCAGCTTCATTCTTCGCATATTATCCACGAGTAATGTTTCTACATCATCGGGGGCGGAGGAAAAAATGCGCTGGTATCGGCTGGAAACGGCCGAATCTGTCTCCAAAAACAAGTACGTTCCCAATGCCTCCATCACTTGATCGTAACGTCCTGCACGGGCGCACACTTTCGCCAAATTTAAGGGATACTCAGCGACGGTATCGTCAACCTCAATCGCTGCCTTAAACGCGGCAATAGCATCTTCAAGCTGCCACGCTTGGTAATGAACTAACCCTTTGATATTTAATTTTTCTGCTTGTTTTTTGGACATACGTATTTCCATCCAGTAGATCGGGGGAATACTTCTCTCTATCTGCTATAGTGCGCCCGTGAAGGCGAGTGTCTTATAAGATAATAGCTAATGGTAACTGACGATGGCTGGTTTGACAATATCTTCATTTCGTAGAGTCTATGAACAGGTTGTCACAAGATAAAGGACGATCTGCAGATTACGCAGATGCGTGTAGATTTTTAAGGGTTAATCGTATCTTCTCAGTATTCTGGGGAGACTTGACAAATTTTCCTAATGATACTCGTGTAAAATAAAGTGCTGATGAAATTTGTCAAGTCTTGTCCACGATTTATTGAGAAGATACCTCGTTCCTTAGTCGAGAGAATCTGTTGTACTCTTGCCCCCATATTTTTGAGAAGATACATTTTTCGGATACATTGACAATTACCGTGTAACAATTGACAATTGCCCCATGAGTCAAACACATTCTGAGAGTCAGAGACACTCTGACAAAGCCGCCCTGCGCGGCGAACCTGGGTATGTCTGGCGGTCGGGGCAAGATCGTCGGCTGGATATGATCCGCCAAGCTGTTGAAGTGGATGATGCTGTCATTCTGGATAATGGGTGCGGATTGGGGCAATACCTTTCTGCTTTTGCCTCGTTTACGTCGCACCGTTTTGGGCTGGAGGTGGAACACGGCCGTGCGGTTCAAGCGATCCCCACCGCCGCCGGCATCGCGCAGGGAGTCGGTGAAACACTCCCCTTCGCCGCCAACACATTCGATTTCGTTTTCAGCAATGAGGTGATTGAGCATGTGCAAGATGACGCGCAATACGCTACTGAAATGGTGCGCGTGGCGAAGCGCGGCGGTCATATCCTCCTTTTTTGCCCTAACCGATGGTATCCAGTCGAGCAGCACGGCATTTATTGGCGCGGCGACTATAAATTTGGCAACAAACCATTCGTCAATTATTTACCAAACGTGTGGCGCGATAAATTAGCTCCTCATGTGCGGGTATATACAAAGCACGGCTTACTCGCCCTGTTTGATGATTTGTCTGTCGATCTGTTGCAGCACGGCCGTATCTACGGCGGCTACGACAATATCGAATATCGTTATCCAAAAGCGGGGAAATTACTCAAAAAAATGATATACGCTGCTGAAAAAACGCCCCTATCTTTTTTTGGTATCTCCCACTTGCTCCTTTTGCAGAAGAGATAGAATAGAGGCACTTGCCAACCTGCACACCTGCAAACTTGTACCATGAACGAACAACAACGCCTTCCGACAATTGAACAGATCGAACGTCTCATCGCCCAAAATGATTTGGACGGATTGCGCCGCCTGCTGATCGATATTCATCCGGCCGACATCGCTGATTTGCTGGATGATTTGCCTGAATATGAGGCTGTCACTGCCTTCCATCTGCTGCCCGACGAGATTGCCAGCGAGGTGTTGGATGAGACGGGTAGTTTGGTGCGGCAAGAGCTTGTCGAAAAGGTAGATGACGAACGGTTAGCCGATCTTCTCGACACGCTGCCGATGGATGATGCGGCCGAGTTCCTAGAGGATTTGCCCGATCCCGTCGCTGACCGCCTCATCAATTTGATGGAGCCAGAGGAGGCGGCCGAAGTTCAAGAGCTTCTCGCCCACGAGGAGGATACGGCCGGGCGGTTGATGACCCGTGATGTCGCCGTTTTGCGCCGCTATTGGACGGTTGATGAGACGCTGACCTATTTGCGTTCGTTGGCGGACGCGGAGACGCTTCATTATCTGTATGTGGTTGATGGGGATGATTATTTAGTCGGGGTGCTGCCGTTGCGGGATATGTTGATGGCGCAGCCCGCGACGACGATTGATACGATTATGACGGAGCAGGTGACGGCCGTTCTCGTCACTGCTGATCGGGAGGAGTTGGCCGAAATGGTCGCCCATTATGATTATGTGGCGATTCCAGTAGTGGGGGAAGACGGCCGTTTTCTGGGCATTATCACCGTTGACGATGTGCTGGACATTATCGAAGAAGAGGCGACTGAAGATATTCAACGGCTTGGCGGCTCCGTCCCGCTTGATCAACCTTATTTTGCTGTTTCGGTGACGGCCGTTTTTCGTAAGCGGGTGGGATGGTTGCTTATGCTCTTTTTTGCCGCCACCCTCACTGGCACCGTGATGAATCTGTTCAAATCCGACAATGTAGATGCAGATACCATTTTCACTCTCAGCCTGTTCATCCCCCTCATCATCGGCACGGGCGGCAACGCCGGCTCGCAGACGGTCGCCACCATCATCCGTGCCATCACGCTGGATGAGGTAAATATCCGCAATTTAGCCCAAGCGTGGCGGCGCGAAATCTCCGTCGGCTTTTTATTGGGCATCATTATGGGAGGGATGGGGTTTGTGCGGGCGATATTATGGCATACAGGGATGGATGTTGCTCTCGTCGTTGCCCTCACGCTGCCTGCCATCGTTATCTGGTCTACCACCATCGCCACCCTTGTCCCTACGCTTGCCGAACATTTCAAAATCGACCCAGCCGTCATCAGCGGCCCTATGATCTCGACAATTGTGGATGCGACGGGGCTGCTTATTTATTTTTCGCTCGCCACATTGATTTTGGGCTTGTAAAACTTCTAATTAATTGTCAATTGTCGCAATATTTCGGGGTGACTACAACAGATGAAAGAAATAAACGGATGATGCAGTCGAGAAAATATCTGTTCATTTTCATAATCTGCTGTAGTCATACTAAAAACAAAATAATTTCCCGTCTTCACGGAGCCTGCCCTCACGAAGGTGGGGGAATGACAAATGTGCAATTTAATTTCAGAATTGGAATTGCTGAACAGAACAGTCGAATAATGAATAATTATTCATTATTCATTATTAACTACTCGCCCAGCCCTTCCGCCTTAAAACAGATCAGCGGCCGCCCCGCATCACGCAACGCCGCCGCGTCACCCATCGCTTGTGACGCTTTCAGCGTGCCAAAGCTCATTGATGAGGCAAATGAGCCCGCCTCATCGGGGATCGCCACATCTTGCACTGGAGCAGAAACGATTTGAACAAACCATCCATTCCCTCCGTCCCCCTTATGCAATTGCCCTGTTGAGTGCAAAAAGCGGGGCGCATACCCGACTGTGACTGCCACCTTATACCGATCCCGCAACTCTGTCTGTAGTTTGGACAAAACGGCCGTCATCCCCTCAGCCGGCGGCACATACGCTTGTAGCGAAATATAATCCCCCGCCCGCACGCCTGTCAAAAAATTAGCCAGCGCAGCCGCCGAAAACGGCACACAATCCGGCTCTGGCAGCGTCCCCGTCTCCATATACGCCGCAATCATCTGACGCGCCATTATTTTTGCCGACTCTACATTGGGCTGGTCAAATGGCTGCACATCAAGAATGTGAGAAGCAACGGCCGTTGCCAACTCCCACACCATAAACTGCCCGCCCAGCGCGTACAGATCATCCCATTTTATCCGTATCACTGGCTGACCATCGGGCGCATCCCCCCCGCTCGCTCCCGCCAGATCAATCTGCACAAACAGACGATCCTCCCCGTAAACCGCCCCGTCAGTCACCGATTCACCGACCACAGGCAAAATTCCCTTGCCCTCTTTGCCCGTACTTTCGGCTATTAACTGCTCTGCCCAATCGGCAAAAGGGGTGATGGTGTCAGGGAGAATGAAGGTCAATTTGTCACGGCCGTTTTCTGCCAACACTCCCATCACACAACCTAACTCAAGTCCAGCCGCGTCACCCGCCGCTTCCGCGTTCTTTACCAACCGAGCCGCATCTATCCCAATCAGCACGGCCGGAACCAGCCCAAAGAAAGTCAGCACCGAGTAACGGCCGCCCACATTCGGATCATTCAGGAAAATCTCACGAAAACCGTATTTCTCAGCTATCGTCACCAATTTACTGTCCGGATCGGTGATGGCGACAAAATGTTTGCCCGTCAATTTTTCGCTCACCGTTGCCGCTGTCAAATTGTAAAAATAGGCGAATCCAGACAGCGTTTCGGCCGTGCCGCCCGATTTTGTAGCCACAATAAACAGCGTCTTGGTCACATCCAGCCGCCGTGTATGAGCCAGCACCGCGTCGGGATCGGTCGTGTCCAAAATTTGCAGGCGCAACCCATCACACTCCGCGCCAAATATCTTAGCAAACATCTCTGGAGCCAAACTGGAGCCGCCCATGCCCAGTAGCAGCACATCGGTAAAGCCGTCCGCCATCACCCCCGCCGCGAAAGCGTTCAGCCGCTCCACCTCGCCCGCCATCGTCGTCGGCGCATCCAACCAGCCCAGCCGATTGCTAATTTCAGTCGGCTCTGGCCGCCAAACGGTATAATCCCGCGCCCAAATGCGCTCCATCATTTTATTCTCTTGCAAGCGGGTGATGGTTTCGGAAACGGCCGTTTCATACCGGCCTAACTCTCTCGTAAACATAACAACCTCCATACATAATCATTGAATCATTTCAGTGTACTTATCCACACGCCGTATCTTCTCAATAAATCATGGACAAGACTTGGTAAATTTCATCAGCACTCTATTTTACACGAGTATTATTAGGAAAATTTGTCAAGTCTCCCCAGAATACTGAGAAGATACCACACGCCCATTATAATTAAAACGGGGTGGTGAATGGTACACTGATTACGCGGATGAACACAGATAACAATCAGAATGAAGATAAAGATATTTAGTATCTTCTCAATAAATCGTGGACAAGACTTGACAAATTTCATCAGCACTTTATTTTACATGAGTATTATTAGGAAAATTTGTCAAGTCTCCCCAGAATACTGAGAAGATACGATATTTACAGCTTAGGAATAAGACTTTATTAACTTACCCGTTTTGCCGATATTTGAGTTTTGTCGTCCCCCACCCTAACCCTCCCCCGAAGGGGGAGGGAACTTGCTCCTTCTCCCTTTGGGAGAGGGTTGGGATGAGGGTAAAACTCCAAAGTTAAATGGGTAAGTTATTTAAGGCTCATTCCTTAATGGGACGCAGATTTCTTTTGATTTATCTGTGTTCATCTGTGCAATCTGTGTCCTATTCATTTCCCACGTTGAAAACGGCCCTTGATATTTCTCAACTGAGTGGCGATGGCATGACGAAGGAGGAGGGGGCGCAGAGTTGCCCACTGTACTGCAGGGTCGTTGTCATCCGCTTTGTGCTGGCTGTATTGTTGACGGGTGTATTGCTGGGTGAGAGCGTGGATGGGAGTTGCGCCGTCGGGAACGGCAGTTGTCAACATATCTGCCCGCTCATGCGGAGTGTCGGCGGGGGTGTAGAAGATGTTCAGCCAGCCAGCCCATGTGCGTAAACGGCCGTAACTACGGCGCACATCCCCTTCAATCAGTTGATTCGTTTTGGCGGCAAAAAACAGCATCCCTGTGGTGACGAAGAAGATAAGGAAAGTGGAGACGGCCAGCCAGATGGGGATATTGATGCGCGGACGGCCGTTGTGCACCATCTCATCCGCCCCGATCCCTGTTCCATCAGGAATATCAGGCTCTAGCAGCTCCTCAAGCCGCTCATCAGCCGTCAAATCAGGCGCGTTGGCAGCGGCATCGAACGCATCACCACCGCTGTCAGTCACATCCTCAGGGCGGGAGACGGTCGGGATAGAGGCGGTTGGCTCAAACTGTATCCAGCCATAGTCGGAGAAGTAAACCTCCACCCATGTGTGCGCGTTGGGAGCGCGAACGCGATAGCTGCCCATCTCGGCATTATACTCCCCTTGCGCGTAGCCACTGACAAAGCGGGAAGGGATACCTTGCGAGCGCAGCAACATAACCATTGAGGAGGCGTAATAGGTGCAATACCCTTCTTGCGTGTTGAACAAAATATGATGCACGGGGTCAATATCGCTTGGAGGACGGTCGATCTGATCATTATAACGGATATTTTGGCGCAAATAATCACGAACAGCGATACTTTTGTCAAAAACATTGTCGTACGGGGCGGTTAATTCGTCGGCAAGGGCGATCGTCTCGTTTGTTATCGTGCTGGGCATTTGCAAATAGCGGGCAGTTATCCAACCCGGATACGCCCCTTTCGCCTGTCGTAAATTGGCCGCGTTGGCTGTGGAGAGATTGGATATTATCTCATATTGGTCACCATATCCCAGCACGTAGCGGGATTGGACGGAGGAGATGAGATATTGACCAGTAGCGTTGCGGGCGGCATCAATATATAGTTGGCGATCAGAACTGATGAATTCAGGTGCGCCATACAGCACGCTGGACGAGGGCAGATAATTAGTGACAATTTGTCTGATCGGTCGGCGTAATCGGCTGGTCGGCAGGTCGAGTGCCTCATCATCAGGGAAGTGGAGGCTTGTTTCCGTTTCGGTGACACTCCATAACCCTTTCTCGTAGGTGTCATAAGCGACCGCTTGCCAATACGCGGAAGGCAATTGCTCCTTGACAGCGACATCCATCACCATCCCTTCGCCAACTTTGCGTGCGCCGCCGAGCATGATGGTGTCTAAATTAGGATCGTTCGTTTCGATGGCGGACGAGTGCAGGGAAGAGAAAACGCGCGTCCATGTATCTTGCATGGTACGCCACAGATCGCTCGTTTGGTTGATCGGGGAGAGAACGACCATCGTTTCTGCGTGCAAATATGGTGCGCTCCAAGCGATGAACAGCCCGACGACGGCGACCATAAATCCTGCCCGCATAAAGCTGAACCAGATACTGCTGTCATAACGGATAGAGGCTACCCGCCACTCCGCCTCTTTTTTGGAAAGATAGGTACGGGAGATGTAAAGTAAAGAGAGGAGCAGATAAAGCGGCAGAAAAAGGGAGAGCCGATTGGGACCTGAATAGTAGTAGACGATGCTGAGGAGCAGTATCCCCATAGGCACAACGACGCGCCATAGGCGGGGGCGGCGAAAGGTGTACCATGCGGCACTGTAGCCGAGCAGCCAAAATAAGATGGCGTTGTGGATGACAAAGATGATACGGTCACGGCTGGTGCTGCCATCAAGCAGCTGCACGATCCAATAGCTGAGCCGTCTGGCAAGACCGCTGACGCGCTCATACCAAGAGAGTGTGTCGGGCAGAAGGTTGCCGAGCATGTAAAAAATGATGAATGTGCCGTAAATTAGGGAGAAAAGATGGGCGGTGCGGTTGCCGAATTTGCTTTTGGCGAGGAAAAGACCAGCGAAAATGGCCGTCATCCCAATAGTCGGTATAATTTCCAGCCCGCTGATCATATCTGTGCGATATAGTGCGCCAGCCGTGCTGAACATCATCCCCAATAATAGGAATAATG
This sequence comes from Anaerolineae bacterium, assembly GCA_015486215.1. GTDB lineage: Bacteria > Chloroflexota > Anaerolineae > Promineifilales > Promineifilaceae > S016-13. Next base: position 15,089 of record WFSA01000013.1, read on the forward strand.
TTGCCCATCCTTCTTTCAACCTAAATTTTTCCATATGGAGTGTAGATCATTATTTGTCAATATCTTGAGAATGATTGTACCAGAAATGTCACTAAAATGTCACTATTCGACAGAGCGTTTATTTTCAGCGTCATCGGTTCAAAGTCTTAAAACTTGTCCGCTCATAGCGGACTTTTTGTATCTTCTCAAAAAATTGGGGACATGAGTAAAGCAGATTTGGAAAAGAATAGATTGACTTGACCGACGCAATTTGTTCCTTTCTTAATTTGTTGTACTCACCCCAAAATGTTGAGATGTTACGGTTTTTTCGTACCAGACACCGATTTCAATCGGGTGTGTTTCAAATGAGTTAAAGCAAAGTGACAGTTACGGGGGCGAACGGGCTTGGTTTACTCGAGATTATGCGCCCGGTGACTGTCACTTCTACTGAAATTCTGTTGTCCTTACATCTTTCAGGTATAATTGTCCGTTTTATGATGAGTGAAGCAAAGGAGTAGATATGTTCCAATTTAAGCCTGTAGATGAGGCTGTTCTTGAGGCGTTGATCGGTATTGTGGGCGCGGAAAATGTTAGCACGGCCGTTTCTGAACGTCAATTACGCTCACAAGATATGTCCCGTTTTCCGCCGAGCTTGAGTGAAGTCGTCGTTTGGCCTGAGACGGGAGAGCAGACGGCCGCTGTATTGCGCGTAGCCAACGATCATGCTGTCCCCGTGACTGCGTGGGGCATCGGGTCATCGTTGGAAGGGCATCCCATCCCTCTGCATGGGGGAATCTCTTTATCTATGGAAAAAATGACGGCGATTACGGCCGTTCACGCCGACGATTTTCAAGTGACAGTGCAGCCGGGCATCGGCTACAAAGATTTGAACGCCCATTTAGCCCAATACGGCCTATTTTTCCCGCCCGATCCAGGTGCAAATGCGACGATTGGCGGTATGTTAGCCAATAATGCGGCGGGCATTCGCACGGTGAAATATGGAGCCAGCAAAGATAATGTGTTAGCGATGAAGGTCGCGTTGGCTGACGGCCGTCTCATCCGCGTCGGCTCTCGTTCCATCAAACAGGCAGCGGGATACGATTTGCTCCATCTTTTTGTCGGCAGCGAAGGCACGCTGGGCATTATCACCGAAGCGGTGCTGAAATTGACCCCCGTTCCTAATTTAATGAGCGCGGTTGTGGCGACTTTTCCATCGGTGGAAACGGCCGTTGAGGCAGTCGTCGCCGTGCGCGGCAGCGGGCTGGATGTGGCCGCTTTAGAATTTCTTGGTGGAGGAACGGCCGCGCTGCTCACTCGTGAAGGGGGCGTCGATTTTGGTAATAAACCGACATTGCTGATGGAGATACATGCCGCCCATGAACAATCCGTCACCCTTGATATGGGGATGATTGAAGAGATATGCGAAGAGTTGGGCGCGATCACCGTTCACGCCGCCAGCGACGCAGACGAACGCAGAGAGTTATGGCGTATTCGTCACGATATGTTTGAGATAGCACGCCGCGCTTACGCCGATTCGATGTGGCAATTGATGGATGTCGCCGTCCCCATCAGCGCATACCCAGAGATGGCAGTGCATGTGACCACCACATTGGCGCAATACAATCTGGACAGCCTGCTGGTCGGCCATGCTGGTGACGGCAATTTACATGTGATCATCCCCTTCAAAGATGAAGCGGTGCGGGCAGATGTGGAAAAAGTGAATAAAGCCATCGTGCAAAAAGCGATTGCGCTCGGCGGTACATCTACAGGTGAACATGGTGTAGGCATAGGCAAAGCTCCCTATCTGCGTATGGAACATGGCGCAGGGCTGGATATTATGTACGCCATCAAACAAACTTTAGACCCAAAAGGGATTCTGAATCCCGGTAAAATTTTTGTGGAGCAGGCAAGGTAGGCGAAGCGGCAGAGCAGGCGGAGTGGAGCGAATCGCTTTGCCCCTTCGCCCTTTCATAACTTTGCATAAAATTATGACAAGAAAGAACACACAATCAACAAAGAAAAAGCGCACATTGCGCGAGTATGGCGGCCTTACCTTGCGCGGTATTGCGATGGGATCGGCTGATATTGTGCCGGGCGTTTCCGGCGGCACGATGGCACTTATTTTGGGCATTTACGAGGAGTTGATCAACTCCATTCGTGCCGTCGGACAGCCTGAGTTGTGGCGGGCAGCTCTTAAATTCCGCTTCAAAGATATTTTCAATATCGTAAATTGGGAATTTCTCGCCGCCGTCGCAATCGGCATCTTTATCGCCATTCTGACATTGGCACAAGGGTTGGAATACGCGCTGAAAACGTATCCTATTTATATTTGGAGCTTCTTCTTCGGCTTGGTTTTGGCTTCTGTCTACACGGTCAGCAAACAGGTTGAACCATGGGGGCAGAAATTGTTTGCGGCGGTCACTATTGGCGCGGTTGGCGCGTATGTTTTGGTGGGCGCAGTGCCGGCAGAGACTCCGACGACGTGGTGGTTTTATATGTTGAGCGGCGCGTTGGCGATTTGCGCCATGATTCTGCCGGGCATTTCGGGGGCGTTTATTTTGGTGTTGCTGGGCAAGTATTTGGATGTGTTGACGGCCGTTAATAACCGTGATTTCATCACCATCGGCTTCGTCGGCATCGGGGCAGTCATCGGGCTCGTCACCTTTGCCCAACTGTTAAGCTGGCTCTTCAAAAAATACCATGATACAACAATTGCCGTCCTCATCGGCCTTATGATCGGCAGTTTGCGGAAATTGTGGCCGTGGAAAGAGGATGTGGCGTGGCTGCAAGATGCAGGCGGCGAATTTGTGATCCGTCATGGGGAACGGGTCGTCTCCATGCAAAATCTCATCGTTCCCCCGCACGTGACAAGCGGTGATTGGAGCGAAATAGGGGACGCCCTCATGTTGGCGATTATAGGATTTACGGCGATTTTGTTCCTGAATCGTATTGCCGTAAATAATGAGTAATCTTATGACAATAGATACCGTGATTTTTGATATGGATGATACGCTGGTCGACTGGTCAGCGTGTGAAATAACGTGGGGAGAGTTAGCCGACAGCCTGCTTGATGTGATTGCCGCCTATTTGAGCGGTGAAGGGTATGAGATACCAGAGAGAACGGCCGTTCACAAACAATATATGGACATTCTCATCGCCGCTTGGGCACATGCGCGTGAAACAGGCCAAGCGGTAACCATCGGCAACATATTTGAACAATGCCTCACCTCTTGGAACGTCCCCCTTGATATGATGGATGCTGTGATGGATGTATACGTTGAGGCGGGCGGCGTAGGAATAATTCCGGGTGTCAAACTCTATGATGACACGATCTTTGTATTGAAAACATTGAAGGAAGAGGGATACAAAATTGGACTCATCACCAATTCCATGTCGCCCATGTGGATGCGCGATGTGGAATTGAAAGAGTACGGCATTATTGAGTATTTTGATGCCCGCGTTACATCGGGCGATGTCGGCTATATCAAGCCGCACCCCGCCATCTACCATCACATTATGGAATTATTGGACACAGACAGCGACCACGCGATCTTCGTCGGCGACCGCCCCAATGCGGATATTTTGGGCGCAAATCGCGTCGGCATGGCGAGCGTCTGGATGAAACCCGCCCATATTGATTATGAATTAGGCGAAGCAAAACCAGAGTATACGATTAGTAAGTTAGAGCAGCTTTTACCTATTTTGGAGAGAGAGATAGAGAGATAGAGAGAGATAGAGAGATAGGAGATGAGTATGAGTACGATAGGACGGAATGATCCTTGCCATTGCGGCAGTGGAAAAAAATATAAGAAATGCCATCTGCCCGTAGATAAAGCGGCCGAACGGGAACAACGCGCTTGGAAAGAGGCGGCTAAATTTTTGCGGATAGATTTGTTGAGATTCGCCCGCGATGAACGGTTTGCTCTGGATTTTGCAAAAGCGTTACCGCTCTTTTGGGATGGATTGTATGATGCTGAAACGGCCGATCAGATGAGCCAAGATGAAGCGACCCGCTTCATTGATTGGTTCTTCTACGATTACGATTGGACAGATAAAGAGGGGAACACCTCCCGCTTGATTGAACTGTATCGGCAAGAGATGGAAGATGATTTGAGTAAGCAGCAGATAGAAACATTAGACGGCTGGCTGACGGCGGGCGCGTTTGGCGCGTATACCTTGCTTGATTACGATGGGCAAACCCTTTCTGTCGCCGACTTTATGACTGGTGAAGAGTTTACGGTGTATGAAAGCGGCGGACGGGGACAGGTTGAAATTGGTGAGGTCTTGTTAGCCCGCATCATTCCCGTGCGTGACCGTTTAGAGTTCTCCACAGCGGCCGCTTATCTGCCCGCTGATGAAATTGATGGGCTGGTCGAAAAATTAGAGGCGGCGAAGGCAGAATGTGCGGATAAGTATCCTGACGCTGATCATGATGAATTTATGCGTCACAACAATATCATCCTTGTACAGCACGCGCTTGAGCAGGCGAAAATACAAGGCCGCGCCCAAGTCGCCCGTCTCGATCCTGACCGCGAAGATCATAAATTGCAACAAAAGATATTGCGTAAAGTTCAGCGATACCGTTAGGAATGAGGATCCCTCACCCCAGCCCTCTCCCAAAGGGAGAGGGAGCAAGTTCCCTCCCCTTTCGGGGGAGGGTCAGGGTGGGGGGCTGATCGTTTACCAAAATCAAAAATAATCTTGGACATGGTTCAGGCGGGCGACCCAACGGGTCGCCCCTGCCATATTCCCCCGTAGGGGCGACCCGCTGGGTCGCCCTTAAACGTGTAGAGCAGTGCCTGCCTATTTACGAACAGAATATATTGGAGGTTCGATGAGTATCCCATCACAGTTGATAGATAATGCAAAAACAGAGTTTGACTTAACAGAAGCGGCCGACCGCCAAAGTTTGTCTGTGTTGACAGAGCAATTGTTGACAATGCCGCTGGATGAGGTGAAAGCGGCCGCACGCGAAGAAAACGCGCCGTTGGAGTTCAAAATTGGGGCTAAATTGGCTGATTCACGCCAATTTTTGCTGAAAAATGAGCAGCCCGTCAAGATAGGCGTTGTCTTTGCCATGTGGGGAGAACAAAATCGGCTGCGCCCCAAAGCGGATGATAATCCCAATGGGGAAGATGCGCTGCGGGTCAAGCTGGAACAGTTGGCGTGGGCGACGGCAGGAACGGCCGTCAGTTGGAAACTCTATGTCGTAGATGACGGCGATCCTAACGACAGCGGCGCATTGGCCGCCCAAATCGCGGAGAGCCACCCCTTAGGCGACCATGTGCAGGTCATGTGGTTAGACAAAGCGGTTCCCGCCGCCGACGGCCCATTACAAAAACTGGCCTCAGCGAACGATTCGCGCAAAGGGGGGGCGGTCATCTATGGCTGTATGCAGGCGATAGCGGATGGTGTGGATGTGGTGATTTATACCGACGCTGATAACTCGGTGCATTTGGGGCAGATTGGATTGTTATTACGGCCGTTTATCCAAAACAAAACCGGCGTTGTACTCGGCAATCGCAAACATCCCGACGCAGTGCTGGTCAAGCAAGAAGGGCGATGGGGAATCGGTATCAAAGTGTTGCGCCATATGCAGCGGATGATCGGACAAGCGATTTTCTCGCGGGATATTCGGGACACCCAAGCCGCTTTCAAACTGTATGAGAGTCATTTATTGGCAGAAATCATCGCCGATCCGACTGTTTTTGATTTCTCTTTCGACACCGATTGGATTTTAGCCGCCATTGCTCGTGATGAGCCGTTTGAGAAAGTGCCGTTTGCCTTCATTGATTCTGCTGCCGAATCCGCATCCATCACGCAAGGGCCGATGACGACGTGGGAGACGCTGTTGAAAGGGTTGACCAAAGCTGTCCGCAAACATGGCGTGCCGCATAATGAGGCGATGGCGCGGGTTTTGGATGAAGAGATTCACGATTATCATGATTTGGAACTGCTCATCAACCATCTGCCGCCAGAGCTGGAAACGGCCGTTGATCAAGATTTCGGCAACCCTGCCGTCATGTCGCCAGAGGCGGTGCAGGCGTGGATTCAGCAACGGAAAGAGGAACAGTAAGCATGAAAAAATCACTCCGTATTTATCCGCAAAAAACGCCGTTGCGCGGCACAATCCGCGTGCCGGGAGACAAATCGATCAGCCATCGAGCGATTATGTTGGCCGCGCTGGCGGACGGCACGAGCCATATCATTGATTGGCTACCTGCTGGTGACACGCTGGCGACGCTGGCGATTTTCCGTGCGTTGGGCGTATCGATCACGGCGGAAGAGAAAAACAGCCAACAGTGGGATTTGCATATTGAAGGGCGCGGCTTGCATGGATTACAACGGCCGTCATCCCCATTAGACAGCCGTAACTCGGGGACTTGTATGCGTTTGCTGACTGGTATCATGGCTGGGCAGCCCTTCCCGTCACTGTTAGATGGCAGCGAGCAGCTGCGAAAGCGTCCGATGAGCCGCATCATCACCCCGCTGGCGGCGATGGGGGCGCAAATTACCGCCGAAAACGGCCGTGCGCCGATGCAGATCACCCCGTCTCCCCTGCACGGTACGCGGTACGAGATGCCGATGGCGAGCGGGCAGGTGAAGAGCGCGATTTTGCTGGCGGGGCTGTATGCGGAGGGGGAGACGGCCGTCTATCAACCTGCCCCTGCCCGCGATCACACCGAACGTATGTTAAGCGCGATGGGTATCCCGATTACGACCGCCGATGGCTGGGTGACGATGGGCGCAGGTGAACGTCACTTGTCCCCGTTTACGCTGATGGTGCCGGGAGATATTTCATCGGCGGCGTTCCCACTGGTCGCGGCGGCCGTCGTTCCCCATTCGCAAGTGAGTGTTGAAGGGGTGGGGTATAACGAGACGCGCACCGGCTTGCTCGATATTTTGGATGAGATGGGTGCGGCGTTTACGGTCAAAAATGAGCGGGTGACGGGGGGGGAAGCGGCCGTCGATCTCACCACCGTCTTTAGCGAAATGCACAGCAGCGATGTTGGCGGCGGCGATACCGTCGTGCGGGCGATTGACGAGTTTCCGATTTGGGCAGTCGCCGCTTCACAGGCGGCGGGGCGCAGTCAATTGAGCGATGCGGCCGAATTGCGTGTCAAAGAGGTGGATCGCATCAGCCGTTTGGCTGGCGAATTGCGAAAATTGGGATTGAGCATGGACGAAAAGCCCGACGGCTTCGCCATTGACGGCCCCGTCCGCCTGCATGGTGCTGAGGTAGACAGCCACGACGACCACCGGTTGGGAATGGCGTTGGCTGTCGCTGGTCTTGTCGCCAACAGCCCCACCACCGTCCATGATGCCGCTTGCATAGCGGACAGTTTCCCTGCCTTCGTAGATACAATGCGCGATTTGGGCGCACGGATGGAGTGGGTTTGAAAGCGGGCAAGTTTGCAGGTTTGCATCTTGCCGCTTTGCGACCCTGTGATTTTGTATGATTGACGGAAATACGAAATTACTGGGATTGCTTGGCTGGCCTACGGCTCATTCGTTTAGCCCCGCGATGCACAATGCGGCGTTGGCGGCGGCGGGGTTGAATTATGTCTATTTGCCGCTGGCTGTGCGGCCGGCGGAGCTGCAAACGGCCGTTGCTGCTCTCGCTCCTCTCAATTTTCGCGGCGTAAATGTGACCGTTCCCCATAAACAGGCGATTATGCCGATGCTGGACAAGATTGATGCGGCGGCTTTGGCGATTGGGGCGGTCAATACTGTCGTTGTGGAGGCGGATGGGCGATTGATGGGCAAAAATAGTGATTGGAGCGGCTTTATGGCTGATTTGGATCGGTTGGCTGTGGGGGTAAACGGCCGTCAATGTCTCATTTTTGGCGCGGGCGGTTCAGCACGGGCGGCGGCGTATGGATTGGCACAAGCGGGGGGGATCGTTCACATTGCCGCTCGCCGACGGGTGCAGGCTGAACAGGTGGTCGCAGGCATAAAGCGGGTGTTGCCCCACGCTTCCATCACCCCTGCTGAGATAGATACGGTGTCGGGATTGCACGCGCCGCTGTTGGTCAATAGTACGCCGCTGGGTATGCACCCGCGTGAGGAGGGGTCGATTTGGGATGGGAAACGGCCGTTTCCCGTTGGTTCATTCGTCTACGATCTCGTCTATAATCCGCCTGAAACGCGCTTCATGCGCCAAGCGAGCGCGGCGGGCTGCAGCGCGGCGAATGGATTGGGGATGTTGCTGCGGCAAGGGGCGGCGGCGTTTACGTGGTGGACGGGGGGCGAGCCTGATTTAGAGGTGATGGAAGCGGTATTAATTGATAATGAGTAATGAATAATGGTAACTACTCACCCCTTGTCCAAATTAACCACAAAGACACGAAGAACACAAAGTTTTTTAAGATTTTCGTAATTTCTCAATATTTCGGGGTGACTACAACGGATGGACAAGACTTGACAAATTTCATCAGCACTTTATTTTACACTAGTATTGCTTGGCCTAAGTTCTTAGATGATATACGCCGCCTGTATCGGGAATCGGAATTCCCGATACCTATCTGATGGGAGTTGCGGGAATTCTGATTCCCGCAACAAATAAGATACAAAGACTTCCGCCAGCGTGTACTAGTATCATTAGGAAAATTTGTCAAGTCTCCCCTATATTACGCGCCGCTGAATGTTTCTATGGGATCGACGCGGTTGAGGTAATGTTCGGGGTCGGAACTGTAAACATTGACCCAGAAATACTCACTATCCCCATTGATTGACCAGTTGAAGATCCACTCTGCTTGATAGGGGGACATATTGATGCAGCCATGACTGTGTTTGTAGCCAAAACGGTCATGCCAATACGCACCGTGCAGAGCGACTTCGGTCACGCGGTCAATGTACATTGTGTATGGCACATCTTCGATGAAGTAGTAATCTTTCTTGCCCTCTGCGCCAGACATTTTTGTCTCTTCCCATCGATCCCACACTTGGAATAACCCTTCGTCTGTGTTCCAGCCGTAATGACTGAGACCGCTGGAGATGAGGCCGGCGTAGACCATGCGTTTTCCTTCGTAGGCGGCAAAAGTTTGTTCGTATAGATCAACATCCACCCAGAATTGCCCTTCATCTAGGGAGTCGGGCATGGCGTTGACGTTGATGAGGCTGACATAGGTTTGCCGCATCCAACGGCCGTTGCCAATATCATACCAAATCCATCCCGCATCATCTTTGGTCGCGCCGTACACTTCGATAAAGGTGTAACGGGGGAGCTTGATTGCATTTTCGGATGGCTCTGTGCCCGGCGTATCGCTGTACCAATAATCAACGATGACCCAGCCAAACGGCCGTATGGGTTGGTTCTTCACCTCTACGCCCAAAAATTGGGAGATGGGGTACACCTTTGCATCTTCAGCACGAATGTATTCGCCTTGATTCATCACATACCATAAATTGCCATCGTCGCCGGTGATGGGGCCGTCTACCGTTGACCATAGGTAGCCATCACCGACATTGTAGAGGGGGGCGACGGCCGTTGTCGGCTCTGGATACACGTTGATCAAATCATTCAGGCGGGCGTAATCTATATCATTGTATAAGCTGTCTTCTGGTATGATGGGGGTGACGAAGGTGGGGGCATCCGTATCTGCTTCGCAAACGTAGCCGATGTCGTCGGAGACGTAGTGACAAATAGCTGCTTTGGCGGCTTGTGTGGTGCTAAGGAAAATAATTGTTAGGAAAACGGCCGTTGCCGCCAAAATAAATCGTTTCATTCTTTATACTCTATCAATGTACCTTCTCAATAAATCGTGGAAAAGAGCTGACAGATTTCATCAGAACCCCTGTCATCTCTACCCCAGAAAATTGAGAAGATACTTATCAATTCAGTAGAAGTGACAGTCACGGGGCGAACGGATTTGGTTTATCCGAAACTATACGCCCGGTGACTGTCGTTTGGGCGATCCAGCGGATCGCCCAAACTCTATTTTTCTTTATCTGACTGGAACTAATATGCGGCTGCAATTGTGGCACTGTATAATTTCGCCCTCGTTGACCTTTTTTATCTGTTGCGCGGGGACATTGAGTTGACAGCCAGAGCAGCGATCTACTTGCAAACGGACGACAGCCAGCCCTTTTTGGCGGGTGATGATGCGGTCGTACTTTTTCAAGAGTGCTGCTTCAATTAACGGTACTTTTTTCTCTCGTTCCTGCCCTAATTTATGAAGACGAAGGGCTAATCTGTGCTTTTTTTGCTTGAGTTCGGCTTGATCTTCCTGCCATGCCCTGTTTGTCTCTTTTAGATGTGATCTTGCTGCTGCCAGCTCCTCTTCATCATCATCTACAGCGATCATCAGGTCCAGCATACCGTCTTCTAAAACGGTGCGACGACGGGCTAATGACTCTATCTTGTTTTGCAGATCGCTTAACTCTTTTGGATTTTTGACATTGCCAGAGTAAAGGCGTTGTTCTCTGCTCTTTTTATTGCGATCAAGTGTGTCCATCTCTTGGCGCAATGTTTTCTTTGCAGATTGGGAGGAGGCGAGGGTGGAAACGGCCGTTTCTACCCGTTTTCGTGCCTGCAATAATGCTGTTGTCTCTTTCTGCGCCTGCAATACAGCACTCAACAGCTTCTTTTTCTCTTGTATTTCGCTGTCTATTCCCTGCAATTGATAAAGCAATTGTATCTGACTCATTGCTGTTCCCCTCTATTCTTAATCATCTGTTTACTTGATTGGTTTATGGTTGAAAGGGATAGGATGCAAATCTGCGTCCCATTGATCACTTTAATAGCGCGTTATAAACGGCCGTATCGGTCACAACAAACATACGCAACGGACTTTCCGCAACCGTAAAATCTGTGATTTGGCGGAAAAGTTCTGTGCCGTCGGCGGTGGTGGCGCGATATTGGGCTAATACCGTTCCCGCGCGGCTGATCTGGACAATGCGTCCGCTTCCCGGATCGGCGATAAAGATGGAACTGTTCAGCCCGCGCCCGATCAGTTTGCCTGCTGTGGGGGCGACGAATGGGGTTTGCAATCCGTTTTTCATCAGGGCGGCTTCGTCCCACAATATGCGGCCGGATCGGGTATCATAATAGCGCACACGGCCGTCGTCATACAGAGCCAGCAAGCTGCCATCTTCGCTGTAAATGTCAAAATCGATCATATGTACCATATCGGGATCGAGATTGCTGTCGAAAGTTAATATCCGTTCGGTATCGTCAACGACGTATTGGCCATCGTTGGAGCCAAAGTATTTCCAGATTTCGCCAATGCCGCTGTCGAGAATGTAGAAACGGCCGTTGAACGTATCAATATCAGTTGGTCGCTGCCACTCGCTGGCTAACCCTAACGGCGTAGTCGTGACTGTGCCGTCTTCGGCAAAAGCGGTCAGAAGCGTTCCCGTGCTGTCCAAGACGATGAAACTGTCTTCGTCCCATATCCCATCCACCAGATTTTGGACAACGACGCTGCCAATCGCCTGTCCGCCGAAGAAAATTTGATCAGGAGTTTCTTCTAATGGGTTGGCAGGATTGAGATAGGTTTGGTCGGTGTGATGGTAGTAGACAGCGTTATTGGCACTATCAATCGTGTAGATGCCCCCTTTATACCCTTCGTGGAGGGCGACAGCCGTCAGCCGCGTCCCTTCATCATATTGGTAAAACAATTGCGCTGTTAATCGCACCACATTGTCCAACTGGTCGAGCGCGGCTAACAAATGCGCCTGCATATTGCTTAACTCCGTATCTTGTGGATATATCGCTTTTTCTTCGGCGGCTAGTTCCAATGCGGCTGTATAATGTTCGCGTGCTAAGGCGATGTCATCCCCCGCATGATCGGCGATTTGAATATGCTGCCGCATCTCTGTTTTGACACTGCTAAATTGCTCCCTATATTGCCGCTTGACATAAACATTCATCCCCACGACGGCGATAAGGATCGGAACGATGACGGCGATGGCGGCGGGGACAGCCCAATGGGAAGCCCCCTCATCATTTTCGTCAGATGAGTATAATTTATTGAGAAAATCGGCCAGCCAGCCAGTGAACACGGCCACGCCCATCGCTGTTTTGGCGGCCGCACGACGGGAGTCGTCGGTGAGTTTGTCACGGATATCGGCTGATGGCGGCGGCGGGGGGGAATCGTCAGCTAAGGGGAAATCTGTCGGCGCGTGTTCGGTGAATTCGACCAGCAACAACCGCCCGCTGTCTTCGCCGACGATATGGCGCACTGTCTCTATCCCGCTCTCTACTTCGCTGTCTACTAATGCTGATTTGAAGGTGCGTGATGGCAGATGGGCGAGACGGGGATCGAGGAAGAGCAGCATGTCTCCTTCGGCTAATTGGTGATGGAAAAAGCGAAAATCCAACCCGGCGGTGCGCCCCATCGGCATGATGCGCGATGGGGGATTGGGGGGCAGTTTTTCGATGCCAAATTGATGCCCTAAATAGGTGATCGATTCGCCGACTTGCAGGGTGAATAGGTCGTTGTTCCGCAAAACGGAGCAGGTGACGGCTCCTTCGTGGGTGTCACTGCTGCTGATATTGCGGCGCAATAATCGCTCGTTGGCGGTGATGATCGCTTTTCGCAAAGCGGAGGTGACACTGCCGCCATTGGTATAGAAGCTGCGGCTGATTAAATGGAGGAGTTCTTGGGAGAAAACGGCCGTCTCTTCTTCGATTCCTGATAATGAAAAATGGACAAAGAGGAAATCATTGCGCCGCTCGCGGAGTGCGTTATCAGGGGCAGATTGGGCAAGGATTCCGGGAACGGCCGTTTCGCTTTGCACGTCCCCATCAATGATCTGTAATTGGCCTGTAACCGCTTGTAATTCCATGCTGATAAGCATAGCATAGATGTTCGTTTTGACAATTGGACTATGCGGTAATTAGGATACGGATTGCGCGGATGAATGCAGATACAAAGATAAAGGTTCTATGGCAATTCCCGTGATTGCGTACTCTAAAATTGGACACCGACTGCACAGATGAACACAGATAAAAAGATGTATCTCCCCAGAATACTGAGAAGATACGCTTGATTTTTGAATGGAGGTGGCTTTCATTGGGACAATATGAGCATGTGAGCCAGATGGTTAATGAAATTGGGCGGCTATTAGGCGGTTGAATAAAGCAAGAATCGTAGACAGGTGCATCGCGCTTGGCAGGTGCATCGCACTTGGCAGGTGCATCGCACTTGGCAAGTGCGTTGCACCTTATGGAGCGGACACAGCGGGAGCGCATCCAAGCCGCATCCAATTTTGTGTATATGCCTGCCGCCAGCAGGTACTCCGATGCCGCTGTTGTATCAAGACCTGACAGGTTTTCAAGCAACTTTAGTTGCCAACCTGTCAGGTCTGCACAGGACGGACAGACGGGGCGGTTCTTGTAAACAAGAACACCTGCGCCATCTCATCATCTTTCTTTGCCGCGTCTCATCAACCGTAGTCAATGAGCATGAACTGGAGGCGGACCGTTTATGGTGGAACGACTGCCCGACCCCGCGCCAGCAACCAGCCGCCACACTGGAGAGTGCGAGTGTCTCAGAAAGAGGGGAACGCCCCCTTAAAAGGGAATCCTCTAAACAAAAGGGATGAGGTGTGGAACGACGCACCACCGCCACCCGAAAACGGCAACTGAAAGTTGCTATTGTTGTTACGGTTATCAGGATTGTTGTTGTTACGGTAGGCCGCGCGCGCATTGGATTGATTGTTGGAGCAATCAGAATTGCCAACCGCCGCGCAAGGCACGCCAATTACCAGATTGCCCCAGATCAGAAGTTTGACTTTTTGGAAAAGTCAAACTTCTGATCTGGCGTAATTTTAATTGAAAAAGAGCAAAATGTCTATTTGAAAATTTTTACGGATCGCGCAAGCGCGATGGCGGGAACTCGTTACCACTC
>WFSA01000014.1 GCA_015486215.1 Anaerolineae bacterium
CCCTCATGAAGATGGGGCGAATGACAGATGGAAGTTTCGGGTTTTATTTAATCCTGATTCCTTAGGGAAAACTCGTAAATAACTGTGGCCAAGGTGACAGGCACTTGCCAAGTGCCTGTCACCTGAAAGTCCAAAGTTAAAAACGAACCTTCCTTTAGCGGGTATTTATGTTAGCTCCAGCAGATTTTTTTGATTTAGAAGACCCTTTTATCGCCCAATTTTTTGAAGGATGTGAATACGTTTGGGAATTGCTCCCAAACTTGACCGCGCATATTGCGCGTTTAACGCAGGGCAGGCAAACGATTCTTGGTGAGGTGATGGAGGGGGCGTATATTTCTGATCGTCCTATTTATATTGGCGAAGGGGCGCGGATTGAGCCGGGCGCGTATGTGCGTGGTCCTGCATATATTGGGGCGGGCGCGGTCGTGCGACATGGCGCATTTGTGCGCGAAAATGCGATTTTGTTGGCGGGTAGCATTTTGGGGCACGCGAGTGAGATCAAGAATAGTGTGTTGTTGCCGGGAGCGTACGCCCCTCATTTTAACTATGTGGGCGACAGCATCTTAGGCCATCATGTAAATTTGGGAGCCGGCACAAAGTTGAGCAATTTGGGCATGATGAGTGAGAAGGATGCACTGTCGGGCAAACGGCCGTCTATCCAAATTCCCATCCATGGCAAACTATACGACACAGGGTTGCCCAAATTAGGCGCAATCATGGGCGACAATGCCCAGACAGGCTGCAACGCTGTGCTGAATCCCGGCTGTCTCATCGGCAAAAACAGCCTCGTCTACGCCAATCTCAGCCTGCGAAAAGGGTATCACCCGTCAAACAGCATTATCAAACTACGACAAAAAACAAAAAGAATACCGAGAAGATAGATGGAAGTTGGAGTACGGCATTGGTTTTTAGCCGATGCCGTACTCTAATACACGCTGGCGGAAGTTTTTCAGCAATTATCGTAGGTTAATTTTATAAAATTACACGGTCAATTTTACAAAATTGCGCTACAGAAAACCCCGAAGAACTTAGGCCAAGTTGTGCTAGCTTCTTGGTCGTTGCAGTTCGTGGCCGAACATGTAGCTTTTCTTTGTCCATGCGCCATCCCCCTCATCACTCTTTACATGATCGATGAACCCTTGCATACGGCTGTCAAGCATATCGATTTGGTGCAAAAGCACCGCTTCGATCGTTTTTGGCTCGACGGGAGATCCCCATTCCTGTTTGCCGTGATGGGAGGCGATGAGATGGAGCAGTTGGCGGGATTGGTCCTCAGTGAGAAGGGCGGTGTTGGCAACGGCCGTTTCCACCATCAACATCGCCCGCACGATATGCCCCAGCAAACGGCCGTCTTCCGTAAAGCCAAACTTCTCTTGTATCGTATACTCATGCACCTTGCCCATATCGTGCAGCAGCGTCCCCGCCAGCAATAAATCCCGATTCACGATGGGATAATGAGCCGCCAGCATATCAGCTATTTTCGTCATACTCACCGTATGCTCTAGCAGCCCGCCGATATACGCATGGTGCATCCCTTTGGCTGCCGGCGTTTCGGCGAATTTAGACAAAAAGCTCTCTTCTAGCAGCAAATGGGCAGTCAGCCCTTGCCACGGTTCCTTTAACGAGGTGATCAGTTGACGCAATTCAGCTAACATTTCTGATTGCGAACGGCCGCTTGAGGCCAAATAATCAGCCATATTCGGTTCTTTTTCGGGTAGCATCATCGTCGCGGCGATTTGCACCGCATCCTTATAATTGGTGACGCGCCCCGTGACCGAGGCCACCTTGCCCGCTTTGATCCACGCGTTGACTGCGGGCGGTACATCCCAAAACACGCCGCCGCATGTCCCCGTTTTGTCAGACAAGTTAAGGAGAAGGAAAGGACGGCCGTCTTTCGTCGTCCGTTGTGATACATCTTGAATCAGGAAGGGAGCGTCGGCAAGCTGGTCGCCTGCCTTCAAGGTTTTAATATAGATAGTTTTCATGAATCAGGTAATGGATGACGAGGAACGCCCCCTCATCCATTGGTAGTAAATGTTGCTGCCCGCGCCTTCGCCTCATACAATGGACGTATGAAAAGATTTGTAATAGGACTCTCAGGCGCGAGCGGCGCAATTTATGGTATTCGTTTATTAGAAGTATTGCGTGATGTAAATGATGTCGAAACCCATCTGGTGGTGAGCAATGCTGCCAAAATCAATATTGGGCTTGAAACGTCGTTCACACCAAAGCAGGTGATGGCGTTGGCCGATGTCGTTTATTCTGTTGATAATATCGCGGCGGCCATCGCTTCTGGCTCCTTTCAAACAATGGGCATGGTTGTGATGCCCTGTTCGATGAAAACATTGGCCGGTATTGCTCACTCATTTAGCAGCAATTTGCTTTTGCGGGCGGCCGATGTCACCTTAAAAGAGCGTCGCCGCCTGCTGCTTGTTTCCCGTGAAACACCGTTGCATTTGGGGCATTTGCGCCTGATGACACAGATTACAGAGCTTGGCGGTATCATCATGCCGCCCGCGCCCGCCTTCTATCATCACCCCAAAACGATTGACGATATTGTCAACCAAACGGTTAATCGTGCGTTGGATTTGATGGGAATCGCATTGCCGCAAGACCTCTTTGCACGCTGGACGGGCGGGCTGGTGAGCGATAAATTGACTACCTAAAAAGATGCAGATAGGCAGGGCGATCGCACCCTCCAAAATTGGACACTGATTGTGCAGATGAACACAGATAAAAAGATCAACATCAGTGAAATCGGCGTGATCGGTGTCCAATTCCAAAACAAGATCACCTCAATTTTCGGCATGGTTCATTTTATGCGAAGTGATCTTTACAGTTTAAGGGCGAGGCCTTGTGCCTGCCCGATCACGCAACAACTGTAAAGATAATTCACCCTCATTTGAGCCATGTCCAATTTTCTGCAAAAGCCGATGTTGCAATCGCCTCATGCAGATGGGCGGTCAATACCATGTCCTTCGTGCTAACTTATTTTTTTAAGCAATGCGTTGATATACGGTGTGCGGGCAATGTCATCATACAGGGCGAGCGCGACTTCTTCGCCGTTGAATGGCAATGACATGCCTGAAATTTCGCGTATATAGGCGGTGTCGCATCTGATGACCGCCTGTTTTAATAACTGTTCCCCCTTGATGAGCAGGGAAACGGGCGCGGATTTGAGCGAACGATCTTTTTCTGTTTTGATCACATTGCTGCGACGGGCGACGAGAAATGTGGCGTTGAGCGCGTTCTTGGAAATATCTTTGCCCGATTTTTCGTACTGTTCGTACAGGTGGTCAATCAAGTTGCGCCACCGCCATTTTTTCTCTTGCTGCAAATAGGTGATGATGCCGCGCAAGATGATGATGCGCTCTTCTGCGGGGATGATGCGTAAGCGGTTGCGTTTGAGTTGACTGCGATATTGTGTGTGCAACGGCCGTGAAGGGGCATTCTCTTTTTCTGTTGGCTTGCGTACAAACATCGTTGATCCTTCTTGATGGACGGTAACGATTTCTGGATAGTTGCCCAGCCATTTGCTAAAGCTGCCAGCGTAATGGGATTTGTTGAATAGTTCGTCACTCATCGCGCCCATTTTTTGACGAAGGATGCTGACTTGGATTTCTTTTTGATTGCGTAAGAGCTGTTCAACGGCCGTTGTCAGCAACTCCTCAACACTCTCCTCATCCATTTCCTGTTTGGGGACCAAATTTTCATAATACACATAATCGTCACATAAGTCAGCAAAGCTCGCGCTGGTGGAGTGACGATGCCCCACGCCGATAACACGTTTGCCCCGTTTGCGGAGTGATTGCACCAAAGGGGTGAAGTCGCGGTCTCCTGTGAGAAGGGCGTATGTGTCGCAGCTATGCCCGTCTATCAATGTTTCCATCGCATCAACGATGATTTGCATATCAGCTAGATTTTTTGAAAAGTTGTTGAGATGTACGTTGGCTTGATTGGTGAACCCCGATGTAGTTAATGCTTTTAATTGTAATTCGTTGGTGCGCCAATCACCGTAAGAGCGACGCACGACAATACGGCCGTTACTAGTCATCTTTTTAAGGTGTTCTAAAACCACATTGATGTCAAACACCATGTTTTTTTGTTTTGCGCCGATGACCAAATTATCTAGGTCGAGAAATACGGCAATGTCATTGCTCATTGAATTATCCATGTTTATAGCAAGGCCGCCTATCGGCTTGCCTGATTTTGAACTGTATTTATCTTATGTTAATTCTTACAGATTTGGCGCGTTATGGCAATGGCAATGTTTCACGGGAAACAATGATTATTTTAGGAGAAAGTGGCGAACGGCCGTTATTCCCATCCACACAGCAGCAATGCTGACTGTCGCACTCACAAACGTATTCATCAATCCCAATCTGATCTGCCCATTTTGCAATAAAAGAACAGTATCCAGACTGTAGGTTGAAAAAGTTGTGAACGCGCCTAACCCGCCCGTAATCAGCAAGGAGCGCGTATAGGGAGAGAGAGGGTAGCTGTCAAAAATTTGCCATAAGATACCGATCAGAAAAGAGCCAATCATATTGACGGCAAATGTTCCCCATGGAAAGGGGGTGTTTGTATTGTTGGTGATGAAAAATGAGGCGGTGTGACGTAAAAGTGCGCCGACAGAGCCGCCGATCATAACGCTGGCAAGGATGTTGAAGTTCATACGAGTTTGTTCCTGATATTGATAAAGTGTAATTGATAATGGTTCATTCTACAGAGGTGTCAACTTTATGGCACGCAAATTACGTCGGTGACGTAAAGGGTATACGGGTCGCTCAAGCCGTTTAACTGCTTGAGCTGCTCGGCGGTTGTGCCGACGACAGCGGCGATGCTGGCGGCCGTTTCGCCATCATTAATGACATAGGGGCGGCTGCCCGGACAGTACGCAGTATTGCCGACGGGGATGGAAAGGGTGCTGCCGACGATCAAATCCCCAGAGGCAATGTCATATTTTGCCATGAGGGCAATCGTCGTCAGCCAATGAAAGCTGTCCGAAATCCCATAAAGGGTGTCGCCCGCTTGGACGGTATAACTGCTGAATACGATCTTTTCGGCGGCCGCGACGACGGACGGCGGGGCCGCCGGGACGAGTGTTGCCGGCGTAACGGCCGTTATCTCCGCTGCGACAACTGCTGTTATAGTTGGAAAAATCTGTACTACTGGTGTTGCTGTTGGTTCGCGGGGGGGAGGTTCTGGCATCGGTCCCTCTGCCAAAGCAGCGTTCTCATTTTCTGGCAGGGATATAGAATCGGGCGATGATGGCGCATTCCGCCTATTTTTTAGATACACCCCTCCCAAAAATAGAGAAAGCGCAAAAATAACGGCCAATGCAATGATCGTCATGGCGACTAATGGTGAGCTTGATGATTTTGATCGAGACATAAAAACCTAGTTAAAAAGAGATAAATGTAGATAGTGAAGTTTTTTGTTTATGTTACACTTGCCACACTTTTCTGACAAGAAGATGAATAATGGGCGATTCAGGAAATATATGCAGGGGCGACCCGCTGGGCCGTCCATTGATTACCAAGACCCGACAGGGCTAGAAAGCAGGAGTGCCATGTTTTTACGGCGAGAGGATTTAGAGAAGATTGAGGCTCAGACGCTGGCCCCATATGCGTTAACAAGCAGCCGATCAAAAGGGCGCGTTCACGCTGAAAAAGAATCGGATACCCGTCCCGCTTTTGAACGGGATCGGGATCGCATTATCCATACAACGGCGTTCCGTCGGTTAGAGTATAAGACGCAGGTGTTTGTCAATTATGAGGGCGATCATTATCGTACGCGGTTGACGCATACGCTGGAGGTGGCACAGTTAGGCCGCTCTATCACCCGTCGGCTGGGCGGCAATCAGGATTTGACAGAATCAATCTGCTTGGCACACGATTTTGGACACCCACCATTTGGTCATGCGGGCGAACATATATTGAACCAGTTGATGAGCGAATATGGCGGCTTCAATCACAATACCCAAAGTTATCGAATTGTGACGGAGTTGGAGCAAAATTATCCTAATTTCAAAGGGTTGAATTTGACGTATGAGACGCGTGAAGGGATGATCAAACACGAGACGGATTATGATAAAAGTGATGCGGGCGAGTTTGAACCTGAAAAGCGGGCTTCGTTGGAGGCACAGATCGCTAATTTTGCCGATGAAATCGCCTATAACACCCATGATTTAGAGGATGGGCTACGGGCGGGACTGTTTTCGCCGTATGATTTGGAGCATTTGGCGATATGGCAAGATTTGCGCGATGAGATTAAATGGAAAAACGGCCGTTCGTACACCGAAGTCACTCGCCATGAACTCATCCGCGAGTTGATCGGGATGTCGGTCAATAATGTGCTGGGGAAAACGGCCGTCACCCTCCAGAAAAACCAGATCGATACTCCCGAAAAAGTACAGCTTCATCACCAAAACATCGTCGGTTACACGGCCGAGTTTGCCCCCAAAGTGAAAGCGTTAAAAAAATTCCTCTTCGAGCGCATGTACCGCCATTATCGTCTTGTGCGGATGCAGACAAAAGCGGAGCATTTTATCTCCGATCTGTTCACCGCCTATATGAAAGAGCCGATGATGCTGCCGCATACGACTCAAGAACGATTAACGACCGTTCCCCGTCCCCGTGTCATCACTGATTATATTGCTGGCATGACAGATCGGTACGCGCTCAATGAGTGGCAAAAACTGTTTGATCCTTATGTCAATGCGTGAGGAGATGGGGGCGGCTTACTTTCGCTCTCCCCCATCATTTTTTAGTAACTTATCAATGAGATTTTTGTACCATGTACAAGAAATTTTTCGCAGATTAGCGCAGATTGAATGTTTTTATCTGCGTCAATCGGCGAAACCTGCGGATCATTCTTTTCTGGTTTATCCAGATTAGGAGAACTATATGAGTCATTTGCGAGTAGGATTAGCATTGAGCGGCGGCGTTGCGCGTGGTGTTGTCCATGTCGGCGTGTTGAAGGTGTTGACAAGAGCGGGTATCCCGATTGATTTTGTGGCTGGCACAAGCGCGGGCGCAATTGTCGGCTCGGCCTTTTGTGCGGGTATTCCTGTTGATGAAATTTTAGAGAAAACGGTGGGACTGGGGTGGCGGCAGATGGCGCAGTTGAAACTGCCTGGTCATGGATTTGTCAGCTTTGAACGGTTGGAACGATGGATTGAAGAGTTGGTTGGCGATGTGGACATCCGTGATTTGGCGATCCCCTTTGCCGCTGTGACGACGGATTTGAAGACGGGAGAGCCAGTAGCGTTGAAATCGGGGCGGTTGGCAACGGCCGTTCGCATCAGCAGCTCCGTTCCCGGCGTGATAGAGCCAGAGTGGATTGACGGCCGTTTGCTCGGTGATGGCGGCGTGTCCAATAATTTACCGATAGACGTTGTGCGCGAGATGGGAGCCGATTACGTCATCGCGGTCGATTTATTTTCGCCCGACGGCATTAACACGCCCAGAAACCCCGTCTCGCACGGCATTATGGCGCTAGAAACGCTTATCCGTAAATCAGGCGGCGGCTTTGTTGGCGCAGACTGCCTTATCCGCCCCAAAGTGGGCAAATATGATTATCTAAGTTTCTCTAAAAGTGAGGAGCATGTAGCCGCAGGCGAAGCGGCGGCGGAAGCAGCATTAGAAAAAATCAAACACGATTTATCAATTAGCAATGAACAATTGTTCATTGCTAATTGATAATTATTTTCCGTCGGGGAGAACGGCCGTTTTGTTGGGATCAATTGCCCCAACGCCTAACGGCTGCCATTTCTCTTTGATTTCACCACTACGTAAGCGATGTTCCGCCCCGCCTCTGGCACGTGTTTCCGCAAAGCCAGCTGGCTCAATCGCCATTTTCTTTCCTTCAAGCAATTGCAAAACACCCTCTTGACCCGGCTCTGGGCGCGGCTCGATCAACGCTTCCTGCGCTTCGATGAGATGTGGATCATAATTTTCTGGTTCTGAATAGGTAGTGATGAACCCTTCAAAATTACGGATAACTACCTTATTTGGCGATTGCGAAACGACATAATTGGGTTGCACCGGCACTTTGCCGCCGCCGCCCGGCGCGTCGATGATATACGTCGGCACAGCAAATCCAGAGGTGTGGCCGCGTAATCCTTCAATAATCTCAATCCCTTTGCTGACGCTGGTACGGAAATGCCCCGCCCCATGCACCATATCACATTGATACAAATAGTAGGGGCGCACCCGTATTTTTACTAATTCATGGACGAGTTTGCGCTGGATGCGTACCGAATCGTTGATGCCGGCCATCAGCACACTTTGGTTGCCCAATGGTACGCCCGCTTTTGACAAACGGTCACAGGCGATGGCTAATTCTGGTGTGATCTCTTTGGGATGGTTGACATGGATATTTATCCAAAGGGGATGATATTTGGCGACCATATCAGCAAAGCGTTGATCTACGCGCATCGGCAGGAAGACGGGAACACGCGCACCAATACGGATGACTTCCAAATGGGGAATGGCGTGCAGGCGGGCTAAGAGCGAGTCTAAAATTCTGGGTGCGAGCGTCATCGGATCACCGCCAGAGAGGAGTACATCACGAATTTGGGGTGTATTTTCGATATACTCAATTTGGGCATCGAAATCTTTGCGGCTGAACTTTTGGGATGAGTCGCCGACGATGCGGCTGCGGGTGCAGTAGCGGCAGTAGCTGGCGCATCGGGTGGTGACGAGCATTAAAACGCGGTCGGGGTAACGATGAACGAGGCCGGGAACGGGCGAATGTTTATCTTCGGCTAAGGAGTCGGCCATTTCAGAACGGAAAGGTACCATCTCGGCCGCTGTGGGGATGATCTGCCGTCGTACGGGGCAGTTGGGATCGTCGGAGTCTATCAAGCTGGCAAAATAAGGGGTGACATCAACGCGGAAAAGCCCTGTCTGGCTTAACGCTTTGCGCTCTGAATCGGTGAGATTGATCACCTTTTCGATCTCGTCAACGTTGTTGAGCCGATGGGCTAATTGCCACCGCCAATCCATCCATTTTTCATCTGGGACATCTTTCCAATAGGGGGCGCGGGTATAAACTTTATTGGGGTCAAATTCGGGCATGGGGATTCCTCGTAAATGGGTAGAGGTAGAAAATAAACAGCGGCTCTATCTCTATCTCTACACTCTATCTCTATCTCTATCTCTATCTCTATCTCTACACTCTATCTTGTGGGGGTAAGTTGTGGATAAATATGCTGCATTTGGTAAAAAAGGTCGGCGAGTGCTTTGGCTTTGAAGATGGGGCCTTTGACGCGAAGTTTTCGGCGGCCTAATGCTTTCATCAGGGGGAGATTGCCTAGCAGAATTTGGTGGAGGGTGTCGGTGCTCGCTTCGATGTCCAGTTTTGGTTTGCTGGGGGTGCTGTCGTAGGTGATGGTTAACGGCCGTTGTCGTCCATCAATAAATAAGACGGCCGTTGGCTCGGTGCAGCGAATGCGTACCGATAAATTCGCCTTAATCATGCTGTCACCTGCTTGTGGACTTTCGTCCTCCATGCGGGCGATTAATGCTTTGAAAGTGTCGTATAGCTGTTCACTATTTTCGTAGACGCTCATAGCTCTATCTCTTCATAATCGTCATCTTCTTCTTCGCCCAGCACGCGGGTTTTTACTTGTTCGATTTGGTCGCGGATGGCGTAATCCATCATAAACCACATTCCTTTCCATGTGTCGGGATCTAGAAAATCTTCGGGTTCGGCATCGTCAAAAGTAGCGAGCAACTCTTTGACGAGATCGGGGGTGTGGCGGCTGACGCGGCTGCGAATGCGGCCAAAAAGGCGGCGGCTTTGAACACGTTCGGGCAAACGGCCGTCTACTTTATCAATCACCTGCTCCGCTTGGAAACGGGCGGAGTAGCTCATCATATACGCTAATCCTTTCCATGTGTCAGGGTCCATCAAATCTTCTTTGGTCATGCCTTCAAAGTTTTCCAGAACGCTGTTTTGCATATCTGCGGGCAATTTGCTGAGACTATCGCGCAAGAGGGCGGCAAGGCGGACGGGGGTGTAAATAGTGTTGGAACGGCCGTTTACGGCAAATACCTCTTTCAATTCGCTCACTAACCCGTCCAGCTCATTTACAAGCTGGCTCATGCGTGCCATATTTTCATCAGAAGTATCGGTTGATGCAGGGGGGGCAACGGCCTCCTTTATGTCAACTATTTTGTCCTCAATCGGCTCACCAACTTCAATTTCTATTGAATACTCGGCTGATTTAGCATAATTTCTGTGGATATAACAGTAGGTATGATTTTCTTGTGCATAATTTCGGCACGGACTACCATTTTGTGTTAATGCGGCACATTTTTTTGATGTCTGTTCGCTCATTGTGCATCTCCTCTTTTTCGATGATATGTATTGGACGATGTTTGTCACCAATGCCAGCATTATACTCAAAGCTCTAGGATAGAGCTAGAAGGATTAGGGCGATTGCATATTCCAAATCGCAATGTTAAATCCCAAATTTATACCGTTTTTAGCAGCCCTGTAATTGACATAACGTGCGAATTGAGGGGGATTTATGCGTTATGATTGTCGTGATCGATTTTTTCGATTTTCGATCACGAACACGAATTAAGGCGAGGTTGCAATCGCCCTACTAGAAGGATTCTATCGTTGGCCTTTTGTTTTTATGGGGAAAATGCGGGGGACTCGTTTTTTATATGCTGTATACGCTTCTCCAAATTCATCGTTTAATCGTTTTTCTTCATAGCTGGAACCAATCCAAAAGTAAATGGTTATCAGCATGTTGAAAATAAAACCGTTCATCGTCATATATGGCGAAAACCAGATGTATAGGAGGCTGAATAGGTAGAGCGGATGGCGCACCCAATTGTATGTTCCGCTGATGACCAGACGGGTGGGGAGTGTGATATTTTTATTACCTGATAGATAGCGTTTTGCCTGCGCTAAGCCGGCAAAATCCCAAATATCTGTCTGGAATAGCGAGATAAGAAAGCCAATCATGCCCCCCCAGCGGATAATGAGAAAAAGGATATTGAAGGGGGAGGGTATATTCCAAACGGCCGTTGACGGCACAAATTTCGCTAACATATAAAGTACAGGCAAAAAAGTGATAGACGCAAACAAGTTGTATCCCAGACGATACAATCCGTCATAAGTAGCTTCGCCGATGAGATTACTTACGAACTGTTTTGTGGAAAAAGCGGCCGTTATACTGTGCAATAACGCCCACATAATAAAAGTGATTAAAAATGGAGTCATAATTGTGTTGATCGCAGGGCTGTTCAGTTCTTAAAAACGGGACGCTGATTGCACAGATAAAAAGTAAGAATCAGCGTTTATCTGTGCAATCAGGCGTGAGTATCAAAAATCGTGGACAAGACTTGACAAATTTCATCAGCACTTTATTTTACACGAGTATCATTAGGAAAATTTGTCAAGTCTCCCCAGAATACTGAGAAGTTACAGGCGTGATTCAAAATAGAGAAAATTATCTTTACAAACCACCATTACAAAATAACGCGGATAAACGCGGATCAAAGAGAGAAAATCCGCGTTTATCCGCATAATCCGCGTGCGAAGTATCTACGTTCTATTGTTATGTCAGATTGCCATTCCTATAAAAGCGAGAATCTACTTGCCCAAAAGAAAATAGAATTCTGTCTTCAAAGAGATGAGGATGACACCTAAACAGCAACAAAAAATACTTATACACTATTTAGTTTGATAGAGCAATTTTACACTGGATAAATTTAATATGTTTAAAATTCAGTTGAGTGATTCAGTGA
>WFSA01000015.1 GCA_015486215.1 Anaerolineae bacterium
GGGAATTGGGTACTTAGCAATTCCAAAGAATCGTCTGTAGAATTATTATCTACAACTTGGACAATAAAATTTGGATAATCTACATACTGCAATGCTGTCAAGCAATTAGTAAGATATTCACTAGCATTCCAATTTAAAATGATTATGGTAACAGAGGGGAAGTCATTCATATTTGTAATAGATTGATATAGAGAAGGCATACCCATCACTCATAATTGAGAGTAAGACAGCCATCGTTGTCAGTATCGAGTGGTGAAATAATCAACTCCTGATCATCCCACTGCCACAACGTGGAATCTAATGTGATTCCATTCCATTTGATGGTCATTTCATCTTCAGGATTAGGCAACAGAACACGAATTATTGTACCATCAACATAACATATCTTACTCTCCGTTTCATTCTGCATAAGCAATACCATTTTACCATCAGTTCCTAATATATCTCCTTCTAAATACCGATCTGTAAAGTTATGCAACAATATAACCTTTTCCCCGGCCAAAGACCAGTTAATAAGTGATCCATCCTTATTTTCTCCAATGTAAGTTAGATCAATATCCCCTTGTGCATATTTTTGAGTCAGAAAAGCGGCCGATGTTTTTAACTCTGTATCTGATTCAGATGTGTATAATAACTTCCAGTCAGGGGAACGTAAATATGCATCACTGGGTGGCAATGATTCTCTTGTAATTAGCGAACCATCACTTTCTGCCCATGCCATACTTGCTATGCGTTGATCATTGTTAAGGTGTACTTTGCCTTCTTCCATTTCACCACTGCCACTCAGATGCCATATCAAAGAAGGTGGATAAGAGGGTTGAGAGGAAGAAGCATCATCCATAACTAAAATCAAGCCATCATGAATGAGATAAATGGTGCGTTGATGTTGCCAGCCGTGCCAATTTTCGACTGTTGTCGTTGCCATGTCTATCGTTTTACTGGTAAAAAAATGATCGGGCTCGGCGTAGGCGGGCGGGTCTTGTAACCATGGGGTACCAACGGCCGTTATCCGCCATATCGCCTCAGGTAATCCAGACTTGGGTAATAATAAGCCATTCAAAAATTCACGGGGAACCCGTTTATCCCTGAACGCGCCGCGTCCCGATGGCAGCCACCAGAATTTCTCAGATGTCCAGCGTTCGGAAACCAATGGGCCATCCTGATAAATCAACGGTAATGTGTTAGTTGCTTTATATCTATGCCATCCTGTAAAACGTAAATTTAGCAATATATAGGCAGCCTCGTCATACCAGCCGTCCCGTAGCACAACCTTGTCTGGAGCTAACGGCCCTTTATTTGTGGGCACGCCAGAATTACCAAAAAGAAGGCAAGAGCCGACTGACGGTTTTTGTCCATCACTCAACAGTAACGGGTCAAGGGCAAAGTTCCCGCCTGCTGTTTTATCTTGATCGCGCAGGCGTTGTACTGTATGCCCTGCTAACCACGTTATTGCAGGGTCTTGAGTCCAAACGGCACCAACTAGATATGGCAATGCCATAGTTGGTTCGCCATTGATGTTATAAGAAAGAGATTCGCCATCGGGCAGAGCCATCAGAAGCATCCAATTGATTGATAATTCAATGTTTTGATCTGTCATACTGCTGGATTCTCCCTTTTGTTGACGATATTGCTCAATCCACCACGCATTTGCAAGCCAAACAGATTGATATGAGTAGGAATCATCTGTGTTGCGAAAAATTTGTCCCCATCCTAATGGCACCGTGTCCAAATACTCCTCATTTTGTGTAAGCAACTCATCGGCAGCTAAACCATAATTCATTAAAGCGGCTAATAAGCCAGCACCAATTTCCTGATTTTCGTATGGCCCTTGCGGTTGTTTGCCGTAGGCGGCGGCGTACAACCAATCTACCCATTCTGTTGTCATGGCACGGTGGTTAACGGCCGTAAGCCACTCGGCCACAGCTTGCCGATCCGTCTCTGAAAACAAATCGGGAAACGCTTGATCAAGCAAAACATATTGATGCGCTCTCAAGGCCGCCTCATACTGCCCCCATTTAATGCTGTGAGCAGGAGTTGTGTACATCTTTTGTTCAGCTTCTTGTAATAATGCTGTGCGGAATTGGGAGGCTGCATCGGCATCGTGACTGTACAATGCCAGATTGCCCCACGTCAATGTCGTTTTATCAGGATTAACCTCTAATAATTGAATAAGATCATATTTAATTTGTTCACCACTGATTGTGTCTAACTGGACATCCATCTGCTCACAAATAAAAGGTGAATTCTCTGATATTCCATCATATGTGGGAGCAGTGCGTGGGAAAAAACTAAGCTGATATTGTTGAAGAAACAGGGGGATGAGCAGTAAGGCCATCAAAACAAGAGAAACAATAGTGACTGTCACGCTCCATACTGGATATTTTATTTTGGGGGAAAACGGGGTATGAGGAACTGCACAAATAAGGTGACATATCACAAATAATAGTAACCAAAACAACGTGAGAGCCAGACCAGACACGGCAACAAAAAATTCTTCTTCGGCAAAGTGGGACAAGACAGTGTCAAATAGGATTAATCCCATGCCCGCAATCAAAGCAGAACCTATCCACACAACAAATCGCCATACCCAATGCCATAGTTTGTGTTGAAAAACAACCAGAAAAAGCTGACGGCCAATTAACAATATAAGAGCAAACCAGAGGGGGACGATCAGCCAGACCGCATCCCACAGTTGAAGATAAATGTAGGCAGCTATACTGAGTAATAACGCAGCTATACTTGATGGCAAGCTGTATTGAGGGCGCAATTCGGCAATGTAAACAAGGAGCAATGTTGAAAGAATAACGGCCGTTCTCACCCCCATATTAACCCAGACTATTTCTCCTACAAGTACGTCAGGGATAACTATAAGGGTAATGGTAAGGAGCAATGCTGTTATGTACCGCCATACAACCCGTCTGTTCATTTACACACGCCTCGATCAAATTCAAAAATCCTTACCCGGTCCTGACTATAAACCAGATTAAATGCAGGATCGTCCAACAAAGGTTGCGGCAAAAGCATGGCATGATCATTATATGTGTATAACGCTTTATCCACTTCACCTCTTTTTTGCCCAATATATACATGGGTGATGGGGTCAGGGAATCGACAAATGGCAACCTTATCCTCATCAGACATTTCTGGCGAACTGTATAACTGTTTGACCAAATCTGTTGTTAATTGTCGATAATTTTCTGTGATCGGTTTCTCTAAAAAGGAAGCGTATTGAGGGGGAACGATGGTTTGTCGTTTTGTAAGCAATTGCAACCACCATCCAGCATCGCTTCCTGCTGGCGTTTCCAGATATTCGTACGCATTTACGATAAAAAAAGCATCTTCGGGTAAATGTTCATTAATCCATACCGCCGCATGCATATCTGGACGAGAAGTTAAATCAAATTCACGATCAAGCGTTTGCAACATACGCGGAAATTGCGATAGTGATAAAAGAATGATTGTTGTTAGAAATACAGGCTGCCAACGTAAAGAAGAACGAGAGAATACCGTACCAACAGTTACAGCCCAAATAAGAGACAACGGTATGTACAAACTTGTACGGATAGTGAACGCCTCTATCATACTTGCGCCGGGCAAAGATATACCAGACAGCATGGGCAAGCTGACTAATATCAACAGCCAAAGCATGGGAACGGCCGTTTTACGTCCCCACCACACGATAGCCATCGTTCCTAATAAAAGTGTCAGCACTTGCATCGCTGTCCACTGTATAGAGAAAGCCTCCATTTCTTGCCACAGATCGACAAGTGAAGCAATAGGAAATTTAGGAATGGCTGATTGGAAAGAACGGGCTGCCAATACAGCCCCCGTTGAGGTTGGTACAATGCTGGAAACTGTCGGCTGAAATAAGCGGGATGCCAGCATGGATGCCCAAGGAAAGATAAGGATGGCAGAAATAACGGCCGTTATCCCCAACGGCAGCCACTTCCTCCAATTCAATAAATCACGCGCTATTTTAGTAAGGACAATGCCAGCCGCCAATACAAAGGCAACATAATGAAATGCCATTCGGTAATAGCTCAAGACACTGCCCACAATTAAGAATGCACCACCGATCATCCAAGGTAAATTACGATACAACTTTTCCTGATTATCATTTAACGTAACCCATGTCCACCAAACGGCTATAGGCAGAATGACTTGTCCCATCAACTGTGGATACCGTCCCCAATTCACATAAAACAGGGGAAATTCCATCATAACACCAGCCGCAAGAACAACAATGGCTCCTGCCCATGCCCCTTTCAGACGATAGGCCAGCGCATATAACGTCAAAACAGCGAATAGATTAAATAGTTGTCCGCCCCATAACAACGCTTGCGGCGTGTCTAATCCAGTTACCCAAGCGAACACGGCCGTATTGAGATGAAATCCAAAATGAAAGGAGAAGGTGGTATGGGGTGAATAGGGCATCCATGATTGGAATAATCCCCCATTTTCTATAATGCGCTGAGTGATAATTGCATGTTGCACAGAATCATCCCAGAGCGGCATATCCAAACCGCGTATCATCAAAAAACGAGCCGTTGCAGCGACAAAAACAATGAGAATCGTTGCACTGTCTGCCCAAGATGTATCAGAAATCGCCCATATTTGAACAGCCGACCAAACACGACGAGGGCGCACTTGCCATACATGATAATGCCAAATTAAAAAAGCAGTGCTGATGGCAACGGTCAACCAAACAAGCAAAGCTCCAGGATGGAAGTTAATCCAATCAGCCCATAAAAAAATGATGATATATGATGCTAAACTTAAGCCAATGGCAACGCTGATCCCTTCTAGCCAGTGATTGATAAACGGCCGTTTTCTCTTCAACTGGAACAACAACAGTAACGCCCACCCTGGCAATGTAAATACAAGAATGACAACCAAACCGCGTGCAGATGAGGTAACAATCCCTTGCACCAAATCAGTCAACATCGCAACGCGATTATAAGAGAGACGAAAGGTGAGATGCGCCTCTTGCGGAATGCCGCTGACGTACATCGCTCCATTAAAGTATGAATCTGGCGCGCCGTAGCGGATGGGAATACGGCCGTTTTCGCCGCCCCCTGCATCTATAGAAAAATAATAATACTTTGAATGGGAGTCAGGCAGCATCTCCACGGGGAAACGAATCCAACCATCATTATCTACATTATCTGGCAATGTAATAGCAATTTGCCGTATATCTTCAACTGCATCAGGGGCATTTCGCAAATGTAAAACAAGCTGCCCTGATAATGGTTCCGATGATTCTGTTTTAATTTCTATCGCTTGAAGTCCAGCTTGACGGGCTACAAAACTTTGCCCTACAGTACCCGTAGATAAATCTTCATTTAATGTGGCATCTTCTCTCGTTTGCTCTGGGTATAACCATTCGCCTCGACTAATCCAGAAAGTTATTACACCTAGAAAAAAAATACTGGAAACTATAAAGAACCATAATAAAGGGTGTTTGGAGATGTTAGTTGCTATTTTCATGCTAATTTCTTTTGCTGCCAGTTCCAAACGGCCGTCATATCAACGACCCCCCACTCTTCCCTTGTACCGCCGGGAATTACACGGAACGTATATGCCTGTTCATGATGATCATATGATTGTGGAAAACGGCCGTTATGTACCGCCACTGTCACCAAATAACGTGCCGGCATCAACAGTAAATCAGGAATGGTATACTTAACCATTCCCTCACCATATACTTTTTCAATATCCAAACCAGCGAATTGTGTATTAGGTCCATTGATATGTAATCCATCCTCCCGATGGATAGCTAACCCAAATTCAGGCTGTTCAATCTCTTCATAAGCGGTGTAATCCATCTCAATAGTAAGGCTGTCATGTGTTCTGAACTGCTTTGTTTCATCACCTTCAACGTTTAAGATACGAACGGCCGTTATTTGTGCTTTTCCATTACCCATTCGCTTAAAATTAGTTAAAACATCCGCCTGCCGCATGGAATCAATATCAAGATCAGCCGTATAGTTGTTATATTGCTCGGCAACATCCTCTGTCAACCCATTCGCCAACACCTTCCCCTTATCCATCCATATAAGGCGTTCACACATTTTACGCATAATACTCAAGTTATGGCTGACCATGATCAACGTCACCCCATCCCGTTGCATATCATAAATACGATCTAGGCATTTAGTCTGAAACGCCTGATCACCAACAGCCAAAATCTCATCTATAATAAGAATATCTGGTTCCATATGGATGGCAACGCTGAATCCAAGCCGCATATACATGCCCGATGAATAATGCTTCACTGGCATATCAATGAACTCTTCCAATTCTGAGAATGCAACAATTTTGTCATACCGTGCCGCAACCATCTCCTTATCAAGTCCCAAAACGGCCGCATTCAAAAAGATATTATCCCGCCCTGTTAAATCAGGATGAAAGCCAGCCCCCAACTCCAGCAAAGCACTGATGCGCCCGCGCACCATCACTTTCCCCTCTGTTGGGTGTAGAATATGGGTCATCAACTTGAGAGCCGTACTTTTACCACTCCCATTTTTACCGATGATCCCCACACTCTGACCATGCATAATATCGAAAGATGCATCCTTAACCGCCCATAAATCATGACTGGATACAGATCGTTTCTGTTTATTTGGTGAAATACGATTGATAACTGTCTCAAGCACAGTCGTTGAGTTGCCACCATAAAAATCAAATCGCTTGCTGACATGTTCAAATTTAATGGCAGGAAGAAGGGGTAAATCAGTCATATGTCTATTCGTTCGTAAGCAGGGCATTCACAGAAAAGTTCAACTTCTTTGAAGTTGAACTTTTCTGCACAGCCTGAACATTTTTGCTTCTTAGGGAAAACTCGTAAATAACTGTGGCCAAGGTGACAGGCACTTGGCAAGTGCCTGTCACCTGAAAGTCCAAAGTTAAAAACGAACCTTCCCTTAGTTTAATATAATAGGCAAGAAAACCTGTTCTGGATTGATAAGCGCAAATCCTTCCATCATACTGCTGCTGCCGCTAACTTTAGCCCAGTATGAATGCTTGCCCGTACCCAATCCACTCCATACAACATCCCCTGTTTGACCTGTTCTTCTAACACAGCCAGATAATCCAGCAGGCATAACGGCCGTTCCAATCAAAGTCGTCCCCGCTGCATCAGAATAAAATTCAACAGTAGTCCCCGCCGTTGTAGCCGTATCTCCATTATTATATAGCGTTGCCGAAAGGTTTACACTGGTTGTACCTGTGGGTGGAACGGCCGTATTTGCCACAGGATGGCTGACCCCATGCAAAAATGGATGTGCCGACGGACTTAACGCATCCATCTTAGCCTTAAATGTCCGACCCGGCAGTCGAGTCACATATCCGGTTGCCGTAGCAGGCTGCTCTAACAAGTCGCTAGAGAATGTTCCAGATCCATCATAAACTGTAAACCATAACCATTGTTGTACTAAACGATAATTATCATTAGGAAGCCCAAGAGATGAATCCGTTGCCCCTTGCAAATAATCAAACGAAGCTTGCATAAAAGCTGAAACACGCTCTGGGGTAAAACATTTCCCATTCTCATCCATCAAGTAACATGTATTGGGATTAAGATCCCCCTCTTGATCATAGGGCAAAAGTAAAGAAAATTCAGATAGAATGAGCGGTTTATCTTGCAGCCCATGATTCTTCATCCATTGCCGCATATCAACAATCTGCTGCTTAAACATATCCATATTATCATGTTCGGCATAACAATAAACATTTAAAGCAGAGCATAAACCGCCGCTATGATCAAAAATAGCAATAGCAGGGTCAGTCCCCAATGCTATTGCCGCCGATGAATTGATTTTGCAATACGGATCTGAAGGAACACATACACGGTCATTGCTGACATTCTTTTGTTTTTCTGACAAAATATACACATGAAAATTCCACACATCAACAGGTATGATTTTTCCATACTGTGCTTGATAACTGCTCCATACAAGATCAAGATATTGTAGCCGTGCTGGTGTTATCTCTACCAGCCCGGATATAGCAATTCGTGCAGATGGGTCTCGTGCCTTAATAAAATAATACGCATCATGATAAGCTTTTGCGTATGTACTCGGCATTAAATCATCTTGTATTTGAACCCGATCAATCTCGTTTCCAATGAGCCATAATGCACCAGGATGGGCTGCAATAACGGGTCCCAACCCACCAGCAGAATCTGTAAACTGTTGGGTAACCACCCTGTAATTGCCCGTTCTATTTCCGTTTCCATCTAATTGGGGCTTAAAGCGTACCATTGGTGTATATTCAACACCTGATGGAAGAGTAGGAAAAGTAACACCAAAATTCAAAACCCAGCCAACACCCAAATCTTGAATGAATGTATAATCATTGCTATTCCATGAAGATACCCCATAACGACAATTAGTCGCCCCTGCTGAAGGAGTATGCTCTACTGCATCTTGAGACTGAACAACAGGGGATAACAGATTATCAGCAACGGCCGTTTCCGCATCAGTCGCATTCTGAATACCCACTATCGTAAACAATACTACTATAAATCCCAAAATCAATTGGGAGAGTACACTATTCCATTTTTTCATACAACACCTCCTTTGAGCCGTTCAAAAACGACCTAATCAGCCAACAACTTATTAATACGTTCTTCCAAAACAGCTTGACTGAGAATACCTAAAAAAACCTCTTGCACCACACCATACCGATCAATAAAAACAGTCGTCGGCAAATTCTGGATAACATATTCTTTACTAACAACGCTCCCCTCATCCACCAAAAGTGGGTACGTCAACCCAAAACTACGACCGAAATCAGCAACTTCATCAGCAGATTCCCCTTGATTAATGCCAAGAAGCATGATTTTATTACCATACTTCAAATTTGCCCGTTGAAAATGCGGGGTCTCTATGCGGCACGGGCCGCACCAGCTCGCCCAAAAATTCAAAACAACAGGACGGCCGTTTCCCCCTTCCCTATCCACATATTCCGTCAACGTATGCGTCTCGCCCATCGGCGTTTGCAACGTAAAATCCGGGGACAAATGGCCGACCATCGGAGCCTCCGGCCGCTCATAATCCGCATTGCTGGAGGCAGGTTGACGGGACAATACGATCCATGCGCCCCCCATCAATGCCAGCAAAAGTAATAAAATTTTCTGTTCAAACCCACTGTTTTTCATAAAGCGAAATGGTTTCCATAAACATCTTTCGGGGGTGGTCAAAACGATGACCACCCCATGCGTATCATTCCCGTGCAGACGGGAATCCACCTCTCAGGGAAGTATGGATTCCCGCTTAAAAGAGTTTACCCTCACGAAGGTGGGGATGGGGGCGGGAATGACAATGGGCGAAGGGGTGACCATCCCCCATCTTTCTTATTTAATGGATACCTATGTATTTAATGGATACCTATGTACAAAGTTCCCATACCAGCGTACCCTAACTCCGCAAATATACCCTATATCTGCCGAACTTGGTATTTAGATGTGCATCAGATAGTATTAAACTGTCAAATTCATTAGTATGCAAATTTTGGAGAACCATAAACTATGAAACATCTAACGATGGATGAACTGGAAGCTGGGCTGGAGGAGATAGAAAGCGCACCCAAGAGCAATGGTACAGTGGAGATGATCGTCGCTCGACCAACAGTCAACGGCCGTCTCACCCTTCAAAAAGCTGCCCTAACCATTAATGGCGGATTAGAAGGAGACAACTGGGCGGCGCGAAAGCGCGTGCGTCCAGACGAACAAATCACGATAGCAAATGTGCGCGTGGTGCGTTTATACGCCCAAAAACCAGAACGATGGCCGTTAGCAGGCGACCAACTCTATGTTGATTTCGATATAAGCAACGCCAATTTGAAGGCAGGGGACAGGATTAGGATAGGAACGGCCGTTCTCCAAATCACCAGCAAACCGCATGACGGTTGCAACAAATTCATCCAACGCTTCGGCCATCCAGCCTTCACCTTTGTCAACATGGAT
The DNA here is from genome assembly GCA_015486215.1 of Anaerolineae bacterium. Classification (GTDB taxonomy): domain Bacteria; phylum Chloroflexota; class Anaerolineae; order Promineifilales; family Promineifilaceae; genus S016-13. Next base: position 9,968 of record WFSA01000015.1, read on the forward strand.
GCTCACCGTCACCTAAACCTGCGCGGCATTTACGCCATCGTGGTGCAATCAGGCACAATTCATGCGGGAGATGGAATTATAAAAGTGTGAAGCCGTATCTGCTCTATCGTTTTTTAACATTTACCCACAGTGGATAATCTATAATGAGTAGGCAGCAATTAACGATTAACTGCAAACGGCCGTTTACACCATTTCTCACCTTGTACAAAATGAAGGGATATTTTATACTATATGTAAGCGGCTTTTCACTGGAGATTTGGAGTGTTATGCCGAACATCATTCCGCATGATATATAGTATATTATTGCTTCCCCATTCTTAATATTAATACAAAAAAACTATTTACAAAAGGTAATCATGACAAAGCCCAACATTGATGAAGCATCTCGACATAGAACTGTTAAAGCTGAGGTATCTTCAAAACTAAAGGAAGCAAAAGAATTTGCCAAAACTCTCAATATTGATGAGGTAAAAAGCGGACAATGGTTTATTGCTCTTTTACAAAAAGTTATTCAAGCATATGACCGTAACGCTAACGCTGAATATTTTCAAAAAAAATATCCTGGATTGCCACCTGATGATATTGTAGATGCGTTAACTTCCGTTACAGTCAAATACGCTGCCATTGCAGGAGGAATTACAGGTGCAGCGATAACCACAAATCAAATAGCTGCCCTAAGCTCTGCGGGAATGACGATTCCTATAATTCTAGGTGCTATTGGGACAGAAATGATTTATCTAGCACATATTCAAATGAAATTAGTGCTTGATCTTTCAGTGATTTATGATTTGCAACTCGACCCTGATGATCCCGAAGATATTTTGATGATATTTGGATATGCACTGGGAGTTACCCCAACTGAACTACTAGGCAAAGGTTTGCAGGTGGCAGCAAGGTCTGGGACACAAAATGCTATAAAGAAATATATCAGTAAAGAGACGCTAAAGGCGGTTCAAGCTTTTGCTAAAAAGATTGGTTTTAAAATTTTGCAACGTACCATTATCAAGTATGCTGTTCCGATCGCTTCTACAGCTATAGGAAGCGGCTACAATTATGTAACCACAAAATCTATTGGAAAAATCGCTAAATTACATCTCAAAAATCGGGGAAAAGTTACAGATGAGTTACGGGTACTTGTGTCTCGCCAAAATACATATGACATAGTTTTTCCTGCGGCCGTGAGGTACATGGCTCAAATTGATGGTCAATTGACCGCAAAGAAAAGTGAGCTATACCGCACATTGATCTCTCGTATGTCATTCGAAGAATACACTCTGGCTGAATTTCAAAAAATGGTATCTAGCGAAAAGAATATCATTGAAGCTATTACCACAATTGACGATAGTGAAATGCGTGAGAGATTACTTGAAGTGCTGGTGTTAATGGCAATTTATGATGGTGATTTAACCGAAAAAGGACAAGAATTCCTGGCCAAGGTGGCAAAACATCTAAATATCTCTGTGGATATGAATGAAGTTCAGGAACGAGCCGAAGAATATCATATAAATATGGGGAAGACCATATTCCAAAAAACGATAGGTACGGCAAAGAAAACATCATCCAAAGCAGCGGAAGTGGCGGAACAAGCTATAAGCAACGTTAAAGAAGCTGCTTCAACAACGCGCAGCAAAGTCGCAAGTACATTTGATAATAAAACATTTCGGAGAAAGAAAAAAGAGGGGGGAATCGTCGAGCCGACAAAAGCCTCTTTAATTTGTGCTGGATGTGGAAATAAAGTGCCAACCAAGTATAAATTTTGCCCACATTGTGGACAATCAATGGTTGCAGAAAAAAACTGCGTATCTTGCAATATAATACTGCCCGTAGATTTTTCCTTTTGCCCTCATTGTGGTTCATCGCAAAAACAAGTATCAATAACGGACAGAATAAGTGGTGAAATAAGATGAATATGACAACCTTAACGCTCAATGTACCAGAAGATATACTTTACACATTGAATGAAACAAAAAAAGATTTTGTACAAAAAATAAAGCTGTATGCCGCCATAGAACTATACAAGCTACAAAAATTATCAATGGGAAAAGCGTCAGAACTGGCAGAAATGAATAAACCAGATTTTATGTTTGAACTCGGGAAACATGAAATACCTGTCATAAATTATGATATAGATGATTTCAAGGAAGAAGTAGAGTGGGTAATGACCAAATGATCATCATTTCAGATTCCTCACCTTTAATATCCCTTGCAATCATTGGAAAACTAGACATGGTTCAAAAATCAAAAAATGTGCTTTACAGTGTGTTATGTATAACTTGTAGTTGTGTTGGGCGATTCAGCGAATCGCCCCTACAGGAGGGAATCGTAGGGGCGACCCGCTGGGTCGCCCAAAAAGTGTAAAGATCATTTCATCAAAAATGAACCATGTCATGTTTTATTGTGCGGCGGCACAAAACGCAAACAACGGCGCGATATAAATAAAGCAAAAGAACTTGCAAAACTGTTGAAGGAGTAAATGAACGATGGATAAAAACAATCAACTCAACTTGGCTCCATTTGATGCCAGCGATTATTTAGATAACGAAGAAACAATTGCAGAATATCTAACCATCGCCCTAAAAAACCCCGATCTAGATATATTTTTAGGTGCAGTACGCGATGTCGCTAAAGCGTGAGGCATTTCCACAGTTGCAAAAAGTGCCGGGCTTGGGCGAGAAAGTTTGTACAAAACATTAAGGCCGGGAGCGCAGCCCCGTTTTGATACCATACGCCGCTTGCTCATCGCTTTGGATATCAGACTTGATATAGCGGCTGTACCTGCCCATACTTAATGGATAAACTGTTTGAACATCAATCATGCTGGAAGAGTATCTTCTCAATATTTCGGGGAGACCTGATAGGTTTTTTAAAGATACTCGTGCAAAACAAGAAGTGTTAGTGAAACCTGTCAGGTCTTTTCCACGATTTATTGAGATGTTACCTGGAAGAAATAAAAACGGCCGTTATAGACTGTCAATTCCCGTTAATTGTTAATTGTTGTAAAATCCCCCCATGAGCATACATAAACTAGTTTTAATCGACGGACACGCCCTCGCGTACCGCATGTTTTTCGCCCTGCCCCTGCACGCCTTCACCACCGCCGACGGCGAGCCGACCAACGCCACCTACGGCTTCCTCCGCACCGTGATGGATTTAATCTTGGACGACAACCCGCCTGAATATCTGGCCGTCAGTTTTGACGTGGGCAAAACCTTCCGCGATGAGATTTTTGCCGAATACAAAGGCACACGCGAAAAAATGCCCGATGAATTGCGCCTGCAAATCGACCGCATCAAAGAGGTCATTCGCACCCTCAACATCCCCATCATGGAACTGGAAGGGTACGAAGCGGACGACGTACTCGGCACATTGGCGGCGCAAGCGAAGCCGTTCAACGTCCCCGTCCACATCATCACCGGCGACCGCGATTTGCTGCAATTGGTGGATGGCAACACGGCCGTTGCCCTGCCCGCACGCGGCGGCAATCCACCCGATGTTTTTGATGAAACGGCCGTTTTTAACTATTTCGGTGTCCGTCCCGACCAAGTCGTCGATTGGAAAGCCCTCGTCGGCGACAGCAGCGACAACATTCCTGGCGTGCGCGGCATCGGCAAAAAAACCGCCACCCGTCTGCTCACTGAATACGCCACCCTCGACAATTTGTACGCCAACGCCGAAAACGTCAAGGGGGCGATGGGCAAAAAGTTAATCGCGGGCAAAGAGTCCGCCTATCTCAGCCAAAAATTAGCCCGAATCGTCACCGACGCGCCCATCACCCTTGATATTGAAGCGTGCCTGACCCAAGATTTTGACCCCGCGCCGGTGATGGAGCTATTCCGCACCCTCGAATTCCGCACCCTCACCCGCATGTTGGCCGAAAAGGTCGGCGTGGGCGATGGCTCTGTGGTAGACAACGAACCCGCCGAAAAACCAACAGACGTTATCACCGTCCGCACCGAAAAACAGTTGGCCGATCTTGTCAAAGCGTTAGAAAACGCCGCCATCATCAGCTTCGATGTGGAAACGACCAGTCTGGACAAAATGAAAGCGGACATTGTGGGCATCTGCTTGGCCGTAGAGCCGCCGACGAGCTACTACATCCCCATCGGCCACATGGCGCAGATGGCGCAAGCCGATTCGGGGCAGATGGGGCTGTTCGCGGGCGAGGCGATGCTGGAAGAGGAGCAATTGGGGAAAACGGCCGTTCTTAACGCCATCCGTCCCGCCATGAGCAACCCCGCCATCGGCAAAGTCGCCCACAATGCCAAATATGATTACGCCGTCCTCTACCAACACGGCCTCACCGTCACGCCCATCACCTTCGACACCATGATCGCCGAATGGCTCACCGATCCCAGTAGCAAACATAAAGGGCTGAAAGACCTCGCCCGCCATCGCTTGGGCGTAGAGATGACCCCCATCAGCACCCTCATCGGCAAAGGCAAGAAGCAGACCAGCTTCGCCCAAGTCGCCATCGAAGATGCCGCCCCTTACGGAGCCGCCGATGCCGACATGACCCTGCGCCTCGTCGCCCCCTTGCAAGCCGAAATTAAGGAAAAAGGGCTGGAAAAACTGCTCGATCTCGAACTGCCGCTCATCCCCGTCTTGGCGGCGATGGAGCGCGAAGGAATCGGCGTAGATTTGCCATTTTTCACCCAAATGTCGGCCGAATTGACCGCCCGACTGCATGAATTAGAGAGCAATATCCACCAATTAGCGGGCGGCCCGTTCAACGTCAAATCCACTCAGCAACTCAGCGATGTCCTGTTCAACAAGTTGCGCCTGCCGCGTGAGGGGTTGAAGAAGACCAAAAGCGGCCATTACTCCACCGCCGCCAGCGTGCTGGCCGACCTGAAAAAGCAGGACGACAGCGGCATCATCACCGCCATCTTGGAATACCGCGAACTGGGCAAGCTCAAAAGCACCTATGTGGACGCGCTGCCGCTGATGGTCAACCCCAAAACGGGGCGCATCCACACCAGCTTCAACCAAACGGGCGCGGTGACGGGGCGACTGGCGAGCAGTAACCCAAACTTGCAAAATATCCCCATTCGCAGCAAGGTGGGACAGCAAATTCGGCGCGGTTTTGTCGCTCGGCCGGGATGGAAATTCATCACCGCCGATTATTCACAAGTCGAACTGCGCGTACTGGCACATGTCAGCCAAGACGCGGCACTGCTCGACGCATTCCACCAAAATCTGGACATTCATTCGATGACCGCTGCCGCCATTTACAACATCCCGCTTGAAGAAGTGGTCTACGACCAACGCCGCTTCGCCAAAGCGGTCAACTTTGGCCTGATTTACGGCATGGGCGCGTTCCGCCTCTCCCGCGAAACTGACTTGACATTGGCGGAGGCGGAAAAATATGTGAAGGCGTATTTTGAACGCTTCCCCGGCATCCGAAAATATCTGGACGACACAAAAGCATTGGCGCGAGAGCAGGGATATGTGGAAACGCTCTTCGGCCGTCGCCGTTACTTCCCCATCTTCAAATCCCCTAGCGGCGGCCGTAACAAACAGATGCAAATTGCGGCCGAACGGGCAGCGATCAATCATCCGATTCAAGGCACAGCCGCCGACATCATCAAATTAGCGATGCTCAACCTGCACAACGCCTTGCAAGATGAGTATCGCGCCCGCATGATTTTACAAGTGCATGATGAAC
>WFSA01000016.1 GCA_015486215.1 Anaerolineae bacterium
ATAACCAGCTAACGGCCGTTCCCCACGAAATTGGACAGTTGACTAAATTGAAAACCCTGTGGTTAAACAATAACAAGTTAACCGAATTGCCGACAGAAATCGGGCAGTTGGTTAATCTTACCGATTTTCAAGTGCCTTCTAACCAGCTAACGGCCGTTCCTCCTGAAATCTGGCAATTAACCAAGCTGACAAAGCTTTATCTCAACGAGAACCAGCTAACGGCCGTTCCCCCTGAAATCGGAAAGCTAACCAAGTTGACAGAACTTTATCTCAACGAAAACCAGCTAACGGCCGTTCCCCCCGAAATTGGAAAGCTAATCAACCTGACTACACTAAACCTCCACGAAAACCTGCTAACGGCTATTCCCCCCGAAATCGGACAATTGACTAACCTAACAAAATTATACTTAAATAAGAACCTGCTAGATATCATCCCTTACCAAATTAAACAACTAGCCAAACTAACAGAATTAAGTTTACAAGAAAACAAATTAGTAGCCATTCCCTCTGAGATTGGACATCTAACTCGCCTGACACGTCTTCAAGCATCCGACAACCAATTGACTGCTATTCCTCCAGAAATTGGACAATTAACTCAAATGGTAAACCTTGGGTTATGGAGCAATCAGCTAACGGCAGTTCCCCCCGAAATTGGACAATTAACCAATCTGACAAAGCTTTATCTCAACGAAAACCGGCTAACGGCTGTTCCCCCTGAAATTGGACAATTAACCAATCTGACAGAACTTTATCTCTACGAAAACCAATTAACTGCTGTTCCCCCCGAAATTGGACAATTAACCAATCTGACAGAGCTTCTTCTCTACGAAAACAAGCTAACTGCCGTTCCCCCTGAAATTGGACAGTTAGCCAATTTAACGAAGCTCTCTCTCTTCAAAAACCAACTAATGGCCGTTCCCCCCGAAGTTGGACAATTGACCAAATTAACCACGCTGTTCTTAAACGACAACAAGTTAACCGAATTGCCGACAGAAATCGGGCAGTTAGTTAATCTTACCGATTTTCAAGTGCCTTCTAACCAGCTAACGGTCGTTCCCCCTGAAATTGGACAGTTAACCAAACTGACTAAACTTCTTCTCAACGAAAACCCGCTAACGGCCGTTCCCCCCGAAATTGGACAGTTGACTGATCTAACCGACTTACAATTAAGTCAAAACCAGCTAACGGCCGTTCCCCCTGAAATCTGGCAATTAACCAACTTGACGACACTTTATCTGTGGGGCAACCAGCTAACTACGCTGTCACCAAAAGTTGGGAATCTCATCAATTTGACGAAGTTTAGCATAAGTAGAAACCAGCTAACGGCCGTTCCCCCACAAATTGGGCGGTTGATTAACCTAACTCGGTTGTATCTTAGCGAGAATCAACTAACGACAATACCCCCCGAAATTGGGCAATTAACCAAACTGGAGACGCTTTGGCTGAATGATAATCAACTCGTTGTTTTACCTCCAGAACTGGGGCAGTTGACCAACCTGAAGGAGATGTCCCGCATTGACAATAAAAAGGAAGGGTTCAATCTGGACGGCAACCCGTTGACGATACCACCGTTAAAAATCATCAAACAAGGAGCCGCCGCCGCCCTCTCCTACTTGCGCGACGCGACAAAAACCGTCTCCCATTACGAAGCGCGGCTGATGCTGCTTGGCGAAGGGGCCGTTGGCAAAAGCTCCCTATTGCAAGCCTTGCTGCCGCAGCCTGTGCTTGATGTGGCGCCAGGGACAACGCACGGTCTGGATATCCAATCCATCACGCTGCACAGCGACTTGTTAAACGACGATCTAACCATCAATGTCTGGGATTTTGGCGGGCAGCCCGTCTATCGTCACGTCCACCAATTCTTCCTGAGCGACAACGCGCTCTATCTGGTCGTATGGAACGGTGTTATGAATCTGGCGCAAGGGGCAGTGGAACAATGGCTGCAAAATATTCAATCTGCAACCACATCCTCCCCCGTCATACTGGTTGCCACCCATCTGGACAACCGTCCGCCCCGCATTAACTTCCGCCGCCTGCAAAAACTGTATCCACAATTACGCGGCGGCCATGTTTACGCCGTCAGCAACAAAACAGGCGAAGGGATCGACACGCTAAAAACCATCGTTGCCGAAACCATCACCGCTCTGCCCATGCTGCGGCAGCCGTGGCCGCAAAACTGGTTAGCCGTGGAAGAAGCACTCTCCCGCCGCACGGCACAATACATCAGCGCAGAAACATACCGCACAATCTGCCAAAAATATGGCGTATCAAACGATTCCATCCCCGTACTCAGTCAATATCTGCACGATTTAGGCAAAATCCTCTATTTCCAAAATACACCGATCCTAAAAGAGTGGCCCGTTTTAGAACCAGATTGGGTCAGCAAAGCGATTGGTCAACTGCTAGAAGACGAACAACTCATGGAAACAGGCGGTATACTGGATCACCGTGACCTTCCCCGCATTTGGGAAAAAGACGACCGCGACCGCCCCTACGCGCCCGAACTGTACGATCTCTTTTTGCGCCTGATGGAACAATTCGACATCCGCGTATCCATCCCGCCCAAAAAAGGAGAAACCATCGCCCGCAGCCTGATCCCCGCCCTGCTGCCATACGACACCCCGCCGCTCCCGTTTTCTCCCCCCGCGCGGAAAGACGAAACACCCTACATCGAGATGTATTATGAATTCAAAGACAAACTAATCCCCCCCGACCTGATCGCCCGCTTTATCACCCGCACCTACCGCTACACCACAAACACCCACTGGCGGGACGGGGTAGCGTTACGCGCTGGAAAACATCACGCTTTAGTGGAAATGGAAGAAAACATGCTTCACATTCTGGTTTGGGGAGCGCGTCCTCAAAATTTCTTTGAACTGCTAAAAGACACCATAGACAATATCCTGAGCGGCTTTTCCAATTTGAAAATTAACCGCTTTGTCCCCTGTGTCTGCACAGTTGATGATTGCGAAGAGACATACTACTACGATGTGCTGCGAGAAAATATGGAGCGCGGCATAGAACATGTTCGCTGCCTTACCAGCACAGAGGACGTAAGTCTGTTCCAACTGCTCACGGGGCATCCATTGAGCGAATCAGAAAAAATCGAACGCTTGCTGGAACGCCACCGTCAAGAACAAACCACCGTCTACGATGCGCTCTTGCAATTACAATTCGAGGAAGCAAAGAAGGTACTCCTGTCTGGACAGGCGCAGCTTTTAAGCGGACAACAACAGATTCTATCAGGGCAGCACACCGTATTATCTGGGCAGGATGCGATCAGAGAAGATATTCAACAAGTTAGCGAATTGATGATCAGAAATTTTACCCGCCAGTGGAATTTGGAAATGGCGCGTCAAAAGAAAGAGTGTCCCAACACTTTTGTCCTTGTTCCCGTACACGGCGGCTTCAATCCACAAAATTGGTTCAGCACGGAGTATAGTCTGCATCTGTTCTGCCAAGAGCCATCCGAACCGCACACCCTGCTTCCTAACGAGCGAGGGTATCAGATGCGTAAAAATAAAGAGTGGTGGGAGAAAGCTGCCCCCTGGTTTTCAAAATTATTAACCGTACTGGAACATGCCGTCCCAGTCGGCGGCGGCGTAATCGGCTGGACACAGGATAATATCGATCAATTCGGCGCGGGGCTAAATACAATGAAAGCGTTGACAGATCATCTGAGCGGCAAACCAGAAGATACATTAGGCGGTGACAGCCCTGAAGAGGCCAGCGAGGAAGCAGGCGCAAGCATTACGCCTGCGTTACGCGCTTTGTATCAATTGCTGCATGAAGTTGATGAGACGCATTACTGGAGCGGACTGCATAAAACCATGACGAAGGATGGCAATATCTTATGGCTGTGCGATAAGCACCGCCGATTATATGAGAGAACAGGCGTGATCTGAGCCGTCATTTATCAAGTATTTCGCCTGTTTCGCGTGCTGTCATGCGGGATTGTATGATGGGGTAACTCATCTGTACTTCCGTTGTAATTGAATTGGGTGACATTGAAAAGACCTTCGCCCCATCCCGCCCGTTAGGGTAAGGGGGGATGCTGAATTGCTGGATACTGGATATCTGGCACAAAAAAAGCTGGCTATCTGACCAGCTTGGCATGGATATTTAATTTATGAAAAAAGAGGGAGGGGAGTCCTGATTTGGAACGGTTTCCAGATATGTCATAAGCCTGCGTCTATCCAGCCCCTGTTAGCATCGCAATACGTTGTCGCAAAATAGATGCCTCTTGCTCCAATTCACGAATACGTTGTTGCAGCCTGACAGCTATCTCATCGCTCTGGTTCAATGCACTCTCCATACGACGATACCGCTGCCAATTCTGCCGCCAAACAACCAACTGCGGACGGTTTAATTGCAGACGATTGATATGAAACCAACCACGTTGCGTTAAACCTTCTACACGACCGCTTGCGGTTACCTGTATATGGATGGCGGTATCATCTCTTTCTGGATGCAGAATATGGAAACTGTCGGGATCATTTACATCAGACCAATAATTCCCCTTAAACTGATTACAATGCACACACGCATACACTAAATTATCAGGGCTGTCTGCGCCGCTCTTCGTAACAGGCTGATAATGATCTACTTGTAATTCACCACCAATGTCAGATTCAGACACACCGCAATAACCGCAACGATAACCATAAGCTTCGCGGACTGCCTGACGACTCTCGGTTGTAATCATCATGCTGCTACCAAAACCTCTCCAGTCAACTGCGTATATGTTTTGTGAATATACGCATGACGGCGATCAAAATCACGCAACCATCGTCGTGATTCGGCCGTCAACTTCTCTTGTTGATGTAACAGTTTTGCTAATTCCGCATTGCCAGACTGCCGTTGCTGTAATCGTAATTCCAGTACCTCTTGCTCACGTTGCAATCTTGTAATTGCTGGCAATAATGCCTCATCGGCCGCTTTTGTTAATACGGCCGCCAACATATCCAACTCTTGCCGCTCTGCATCCGTTAATGTGCCAGCAAGATCATGCTCACGCAAATCATCAAATCGAGATTGTTGTCTATCAGTCCAATCCATCAGTATCACCTCTTCATGTTTGATGGTCATTCATTATCATAAACTTAACGATTTACTTTTTCTACCAATAATAAATTAGACCACAAAGACACGAAGAACAGGAAGGTTTTCTTGTTTTTCTTTGTGTTCTTCGTGTCTTTGTGGTGATTTTTTTATAAAGATTTGTGGCTCTTGAACTTTTGTGTGGTGAAGGTACGGGAATTCCGATTCCCGTACCAAGTTTTAGCTGTGTCGGGAATCGGAATTCCCGACACGGACACACGAGACCACACAATTCCTCAAAGAGCCATATTTGTTAAGTTTACGAATATGGATGGTCATTATACCACTAATCATACAACCATCTCTATCACCCATCGCCAATTTCTGGCTGCCAAAAATCTTCTTCATGCAGACCGCCATCAAGGTGGCAGGCGAGGCGGGCATCTGCGAAACGCTTTGGTGAAGGTACGGGAATTCCGATTCCCGTACCAAGTTTTAATTGTACAACGAAACGGGGGCAGGATTTGTTCCAAATGCAAAGTCTGGCTTTTTGGGGAAATGGGGTGGGCGACCCAGCGGGTCGCCCCTACGGGTGGTTATGTGGTGGGGGGGGTGTTTCTTCGTCGCCAGTGGGCGCAGTTTCCCGATCGTAGAAGGTGAAGCCGTACCGCTCTTTGATGGCGCGGATGTCGTCTTTGGACATGCCGTAGAGGGTGATGTCGAGTTGGGAGTTCATGATGCGGATGAGTTTGTCGGCTTCGGGGCGGAGGGCATCGAGGTCGTGTTGGGCTTGGTCGAGGTTGCTTTTGGCGGCGTTTACATCGGCGATTTCGGCGATGGCGGCGTTGCGTTTGGTTTCGATTTCGGCGACGGTGGGGTTTGTCATGGGGGCGTAGCCGTCGGCGATAACGCGGACTTCACCTTTGATGATTTGGTCGGCGTAGTCGATGATGTCGGCGGCTGCTTGTCCAGTTGCGTTCTCACCGCTGCGAATCTGGCCGTATTCGATGAACAGTGCTTCGGGCTGTTTTTCGCGGGCAATGCGGCGTTGCAACACTTCCAAAAAGTCGCGGACGTATTGGGCTAATTCAGAAACGGCCGTGTTTTTCTCGTCCACCTCTTTACCGCGTGTGCCGCGCTCGGCCAGCATGTGATCGTAAGCGGGGCGGAATTTGGCGAGGAAGGTTTGGATCATCGTCTCCATTTGGGTCGGCACGACATACGGCCGTGCGAGCAGCCTGTCTTGCGCGGTTTGGTCAACGCTTGTTTCTAATACTCGTAATCGACCATTGTCTGATTTGGGGTATAGTTCTCTGGGTTCGCCCATTTTGAAAGTGGTTAATCGAATTCAATCGCTCCTGTATATGGTATGTCTTATTATTCGTACCCCATATATAGCACGATGAAAATTTAAGCCTTACAAAATTGGTAATGCACATTGGTAAAAAAATAGCTGATTATGTAAAGTCGTCGTGTATTTAGCCGAATTAACCCTGTATATGGGGGTTAATTCCAAATACCGCTTTTAAAATCGGCGAACCCAGAGTAGTTTTTAGCATAGATAGGCTTGTTTTTGATTGAAATCAGGTAAATTATACTAAAAACAACGCAAATATCGCTTCAAAATGCTAACGGTCTAGGTAGCCACAGAATCCGTTAGAGCCAGCGTTTTTGTCAAAAGCTCAAAACGAATCGTTGCTATTTTATACCAATTATGATCAAATATGGTACTGCTTATAGACTATCATTTCTCAGGAATGGCCTTAATAACCACAGGGAGATATATCTTATGATTTAAAGGGACTGATGTGCTTGTTGGTGTAGGTGAAGGAATAGGCGTACTCGTTGGCGGAGATGTATTGGTGGGTGTGGGCGGAGGAACAGGCGTACTCGTTGGTGGAGATGTATTAGTGGGTGTGGGCGGAGGAACGGGCGTACTCGTTGGTGGAGGAAACATTGGTGTCCAATCTTGACCGTTATTAAAATTGCTTCCAGAACTTATCCAAACAACAATACGCTCATCGCTTGGTCTAAAACCAGTTATGTCCTCTTTCCCATCACCATTAACATCTGCTAGGCCAAATTGATATGCCGAGTAGTCGTAAACGCCGTTATACCATTGTTGCCCCTGATTAAATCCTGACCCATTACTTAACCAAACTAGGTAACGTTCATCATTTACACCAATTCCCACTACGTCTTTTTTCCCATCACCATTAACATCTGCTAGGTCAAATTGATACGTCGAATAGTCGTAAATGCCGTTGTACCACTGTTGTCCCTGATTAAATCCAGACCCATTACTCAACCAAACTAGGTAACGTTCATCATTTGCACCAATTCCTACTATGTCTTCTTTCCCATCACCATTAACATCTGCTAGGTTAAATTGATACGCTGAGTAGTTGTAAACGCCGTTATACCATTGTTGTCCCTGATTGAATCCAGACCCATTACTTAGCCAAACAACAAAACGTTCGTCATTTGCACCAATCCCCACTACGTCTTTTTTCCCATCACCATTAACATCTGCTAGGTTAAATTGATATGCTGAGTAATCAAAAGACCCGTTATACCACTGTTGTCCTGGATTAAATCCGGACCCATTACTTAACCAAACAACAAAACGTTCGTCATTTGCATCCATTCCCACTACGTCTTCTTTCCCATCACCATTAACATCTGCAATCATAAATCGATAAGTTCCGTAATCGTAGGAACCGTCATACCATTGTTGAATCTGATAAAATTTGGCTCCACTACTTAACCAAACAAGGTAACGCTCATCACTAGATTGAATTTTAAAAAGATCACTTTTTCCATCACCATCAGAATCTCCCATATTGAGACCGCTAGAAGTACTGGTACAAATTGCACTATTCACCCACAAGCAACCATTCCAAGGAGACTCATCTATCCCCCAAATATTTCGTGCTCCAACATTAGAGTAAGAACCATCTATGCCTGCTTGAAAATGGAGATGGTTTCTTCCAACTCCGCCAATAATTTCTCCCTGTGAGATACCATTAGTCGGGTAGTATGTTCCAACAGAATAGTTTGCGGACGAGAGGTGTACATAGTAGGTATACCAAGTTTGACCAGACCCATTTATATCAGGATGACGTAAACGGATTCTATAATCACCTGAGGAATCTATTACTACATTAATTTGATCCGCATATGCAGTTGCTAAGACATTTGTTCCGTTTGGTGCTGATATATCGGTTCCTGCATGATCTAGCAATCCCCATGAGGGGGATGCACTATAACAAGCAAAGAAATTATATAAAAGACCTGTGTCATCTGTATTTAGAAACCTGACCCGATCCTTGGATGTTCCTGGCAGGGCATAATTGTTAAATTGCCCCGAATAAAATATTGGATTGTTGTTTGGATCCACCCAATTGTAATCATCTATCATTGGGGGGTAAGGTGGACAGCTAGAAATACCCAAAAAATGGTGTGTCCACGGGCTATCGGGTATCACCGAAACCGCAGTTCTTAAAATATTTGAGGGTAATGGCCATGATAGGAACGGGCCTGGATTCTCTGTCCGGAAACCTATAGATTGTGGTGATTTCAACTCTTCTTGAGTATAGCCCGCCCCCAAGTAGTCAGGAGGGTCAATTCTAGTCTGATTAGTAGGAGCAACCTCTTTTATTGCGAAAATACTTATTGCACTATTCAAGAGGAACATGAGGACAATTAAGATCTTCCCAGTAGATATATATTTATTTTTCATTGGAGTTCACCTTTCAACTACTTATAACACTCTAGTTTTCGTTAACTGGTATTTGACAGATCGCAATAGCTATTAACATCAATAATATGTATTTTACTTCTTGATTTTTGTACATGTTATTTCTCCTGCTTCTTGGTTCAATTTATTTTCACCTATCTATCTCAACATTTAGATTTTATTGAATTACTCTTTACTACTGTTATTATAAACTGCTGGGCAATCCCGCATGAGATATATAGCATGATGACATTACAGGTATAAATTATTATGATCTCATATTTGCCTTACTTCATATGTGGGTCACTACATATTTGATATTTTAATTAAAGCAGGCCGAATGCGATTGTAAAAGATGTAATTGCTATGGGTTCAGGAATGCCTAGATATAAAAAACGAAGATAATATGCTAAAATTAGCGTGTCTACTTGCTTATAGGAGAACCTTCAGGGTACACAATGAATAAGAAAGAATTTGGAACATTATTACGTGCCGTGCGTGAAGACCATTTGGATGAATACGCCCATAAATGGACACGAAAGAAACTCAGTAAAGAAATGGGTAAATATCCAGGCGTGGTGTTAGATGCTAATGTAATAGGGAAAATTGAGCTTGGCTTATGACGTAATCTCACGCCACAAGAGCTTATAGCATTTGCTGATGCCTTACAACTGACTACCATTGAACGGCAAGAGTTTTTTCATGCATCAATAGGCACGGATGCTATTTTAACAGAGGTGAAAGATACTCAATTCCTAGATAGTATATTGAAGAAACTTATCAACAGCTTGCAAGGAACCCGTGTTCCTTTTTTTATTTGCGATCAATATAATGATATTGTAGCTGCTAATCAAGCGGTAATTCAATTATTAAATTTCACGCCAGAAAAAATTCAAGAATCTACTCAACATCCTATTGGGTTCAATATAATGAGAGTTGTTTTTGACTCATCTTCAGGATTTAAAGATTTAATTAGGAAAGAGGTATGGAATGACTTTGCCTTCTTTGAAATCCAATGGTTCCGAGGTGATACATTGCAATATCGAAACACCCCATATTTTAAATATCTGCTCAAGCATTTACTACAATTGCGTGAATTTCGATGGAGATGGCGCGAAGTATATTGGGAGCAGGATGATTGGTATGGTCGTTATCGGAAATACAATTATGTCCACTCACAAGGGGGCGACATGGACTATGGTGCAATTCATTTAAGGGTATTAACCCCTGTAGGTCCACTGATAACGGTAATGTATATTCCACATACATTACAGACATCAACTTATTTTGATCTACTCATGGAAAATGGTGGAGGAGATATTCAGTTGTTTCCTACTTGGCCGAGAAAAATAATGTTTAACACAGAGGATTGAAAGATTGTACTGGATCAAAACAGAAAGGGGTGCGTATGCAACGAAGTGGTGGACGAATTTTAAGAGAATTGCGTAAGTCTCGTAACGAGACAATAGAAAATATAGCAACGGATGCGGGAATCACATATAAAACATTGCAGGGGATTGAAACAGGCTCTACCAAATCGCCATCACCTGATACGCTACGTCGTATTATTGATGCACTTCATATGGTTATGCCTATACCATTGATAGAACACCAGAGCGTATTTACAGCATTCGGGTATCAAAAACCGTATCCGCTACCAAGCCAAATGGAGATAGAGAATGCTATTCGAGAATGGAAGAAATCGTATAGAGATGTCCCCTATCCTGCCTATTTGGTTGATTGCGCCCAGCGGCTATTAGACTGGAATCAATATGCACCAAGACTTCTTGGTTTAAAGAATGATGATGTGCGAGCTCAACAATTTTCTGGTGTAACGATATATGACATTATTTTTGCACTTTCAGATATGTTTGTCAGTATAGATAATAGAAATGAATACCTAGCAGATTTAATAAAAACAACTAAAGCTCAAGATACCGTGTTTCAACATGAAGAGTGGTATAAAAATTTTTTACATGATGTATTAAATAAATACCCAGAGCTGGCTGAATTATGGGAGAGCATTACAATAGACGAGACCATCCAATTTCATATGGGAAACACGAAGCCCATCAAACTACGAATATTAGGAGCAGAGGTGCTAACATTTCGTTTAACAGCAATAAACTATGTACTAGACAGTAGATTCTGGGTGGTACACTGGACTCCACTAGATGATGTCACGATATTACAATGTTTAATGTGGGCAAAAGAGGCTAAGTTGAATACGGGGTGAACGGCCGTTTTGCTTGTGGAGAGACTATTGGGCAGGGAATCTTAGATTGCTCTGTGGGTTTTGGGAGATTGGGATTTTGGGGAAAACGGCCGTTTTGTGAATAACGGCCGTTTTGCTTATGTAAAGCTGGCTGGAGCGGGTAATCTGAGATTGCCCTGTGGGGTTGGGGAGATTAGGATTTTTGGGGGAAACGGCCGTTTGTGAATAACATATCCGCAGATTACGCCGATTAACGCAGATTTTCTTCAACATAATCTGCGCGAATCTGCGAAATCTGCGGATTTTTTGATTGGGGGAGGGGAATCTAAGATTGCCCTGTGGGTTTTGGGAAATTGGATTTTGGGGGAAACGGCCGTTTGTGAATAACGGCCGTTTTGTATTGAGAGACTACAACGGATTGGGAAAATGAACGGATTATCTCGTGATCGTGATCGTTTTCGTGATCGGAAAAATCGATCACGATCACGACTTACGACAACGATCACGAGTGGACGGCCGTTTTGCTTGAAAAGCTGATTGGAGCGGGGAATCTGAGATTACCCTGTGCGTTTGGGGGGATTGGGATTTGGGGGAAACGGCCGTTTGTGAATAACATATCCGCAGATTACGCCGATTAACGCAGATTTTCTTCAACATAATCTGCGCGAATCTGCGAAATCTGCGGATTTTTTGATTGGTGCGGGGAATCAGAGATTGCCCTGTGGGTTTTGGGAAATTGGTTTTTGGGGGAAACGGCCGTTTGTATTGCCATAGCATGGAACTCATGCTACCATATTCATATGATTCAATCTTTCAAAGATAAGGGAACCCGAGATATTTTCGACGGCGCAAACAGCAAAGTTGCCAGAAAAGTCTGCCCCCGTTCTCTTTGGAAACTTGCGGCAAGAAAGCTTGATCGACTTGATTCAATTGAAGATATTGACGAGTTGCGTGTACCTCCTGGTAATCATCTTGAGATGCTCAGGGGAGATCGGCTTGGACAACACAGTATCCGAATCAATAAACAGTATCGTATCTGCTTTTATTGGCATCACAATGGCCCTGATAAAGTAGAAATTGATGATTATCATTAGTGTGTGTTTCAAATAAGTTGAACTAAAGTGACAGTCACGGGGCGAACGGAGTTGGCTTACTCGAAATTATGCGCCCCGTGACTGTCACTTCTACTGAGATGAAACACACCCTTATCATTAAATTTGAGCGTTGATAGTCTGGAGAATCCTATGATCCGCGTACCTACACACAGACAACCTACACATCCTGGTGAAATGCTATTGGAAGAATTTCTGCACCCGATGGAATTAACGCAACGTGAATTGGCAACGGCAGTTCACGTTCCATACCAGCGTATCAATGAACTTGTCAATGGAAAACGAGGGATGACTTCTTCGACTGCGTTGCGATTGGCAAAATTTTTTGGTGTGTCACCTGGTTTTTGGATGAATTTACAATTACGCTGGGATTTATATCACGCGCAGCTAGCGGAACGTGAACAACTGGAAACAATCCAGCCATATGAGCATATGGAAATGGCGTTCGCCTGAGGAAAGCAATCTGGTGTGGGTAGCCTGCGATTGTCCTGTGGGTTTTTGGATATTATGTTTTGTGGGCAAAC
The DNA here is from genome assembly GCA_015486215.1 of Anaerolineae bacterium. Lineage (GTDB taxonomy): Bacteria > Chloroflexota > Anaerolineae > Promineifilales > Promineifilaceae > S016-13. Next base: position 12,631 of record WFSA01000016.1, read on the forward strand.
GGCCGTTTCGTGAATAACGGCCGTTTTGCTTATGTAAAGCTGGCTGGAGCGGGTAATCTGAGATTGCCCTGTGGGGTTGGGGAGATTAGGATTTTGGGGGAAACGGCCGTTTGTAACCAGTTGTGTGAGATAGCGGATTATGCTATCATTTGCTATATGAATAAGCGACATCAAAAAACAGTTGCAACTATCTTTCGTAAACCCATCCCCAAATCATTGGAATGGAACAGGATCGAATCGCTTTTCGTTGCGCTTGGGGCGACGGTGGTTGAAGGCAGAGGATCGCGTGTGCGGTTCGAGTTAAATGGTGTTGTAGGAACCTTTCATCGCCCCCATCCCAGAAAAGAGGCAAAACCATACCAAGTGCGCGATGCCCGATATTTTTTAGAACAGACAGGAATAAAACCATGAATACGATGACTTATAAAGGATATGCAGCTCGAATTGAATATAGTGACGAGGATGAATGTTTTGTTGGTCATATCGCAGCCATTCAAGATGTCGTTGGTTTTCATGGTGAATCAGTTGCCGTATTACGAGAATCTTTTGAGGAAGCAGTTGATGATTATCTTGAAACTTGTGAAAAGTTAAACCGTGCGCCTCAGAAGCCATACTCAGGAAATCTTATGTTGCGTATTCCACCCAGAATTCACGCAGCGGTCGCTACGGCAGCAGAAGTAAGTGGTAAAAGCATTAATCAATGGGCAACGGATATGTTTAAGCAGGTGGCGTATAGTTAAGAATACTGGCACGAGATGACAGTTTTGCTTTGAGAAAGCTGATTGGAGCGGGGAATCTGAGATTATCCTGTGGGTTTGGGGAGATTGGGTCTTTGGGGAAAAACGGCCGTTTGTGAATAACGGCCGTTTTGCTTGAAAAGCAGATTGGAGCGGGGAATCTGAGAGTGCCCTGTGGGTTTTGAGAGATTGAGTTTTTGGGGGAAACGGCCGTTTGTGAATAACATATCCGCAGATTACGCCGATTAACGCAGATTTTCTTCAACATAATCTGCACGAATCTGCGTAATCTGCGGATTTTTTGATTGGGGGAGGGGAATTTATGATTGCCCTGTGAGTTTTGAGAGGTTGGATTTGGGGGAAACGGCCGTTTGTGAATAACGGCCGTTTTGTATTGAGAGACTACAACGGATTGGGAAAATGAACGGATTATCTCGTGATCGTGATCGTTTTCGTGATCGGAAAAATCGATCACGATCACGACTTACGACAACGATCACGAG
>WFSA01000017.1 GCA_015486215.1 Anaerolineae bacterium
CTCTGTCTCTACACGCTGTCTAATCTGTGAGGTTGATGTCTTGGATCATCAACTGTAAATTGCGCCGTCCGCGCCATTCGTTGATGCCGATGCTGTACACGATGTCTACCCGCGCGGGTAGAAATTCGCTCCAACTTCCTTGTCGAAAGGCGATGCTGGCGATGGCATCGCTGGGATGGGTGTTGCCGCGCCCGCTGATCAGTTTCATCTGCAAATGTGCGCCGTCCTGCCCGACAGCGCGATGGGTGACGACTTCGACATCACGGCTGAGGAAGATGGGGCGGGCGTTGGCACTGCCTGTCGGTTCTAGCTGCGAGAGGATGCCGTATAAGGCGTAATTTACGTCGCCTAAATCAATTTCGGCATCAATGGAGATGGTGGGGATGAGTTCCATCCCTTGCAATTGTTGATGGGCAACGGCCGTTATCCTCTCCTTAAACGCCTCCATATTTTTATTCTTGATGGTAAACCCTGCCGCTTGCGCGTGTCCACCATACCGCACTAGCAGGTCGGCGACTTCATCCAGCGCGTCGGTGATGTGGAAACCAGGAATAGAGCGGCAAGAGGCGTGGCTCACCTCTTCTCCTATTTCAAAAGCGATGGCTGGACGGTAGAAGCTGTCCGCTAAACGGCTGGCAACAAGGCCGACCACACCGGGATGGAAACTTTTATCGCCAGCGATGATGATCGGCGCATTTTCTTCGACCATTTTTTCGGCTAATTCGCTCATGTCGCGGGTCAGTTGTTGACGCTGTTTGTTCAGCGCGTCCAATTTGAGAGCGAGCGCGTTGGCATGGCGCAAATCGGGAGCGGCGAGCAGTTTAGCGGCATCATAAGCGTGACCAATACGGCCGGCAGCGTTGATACGCGGCCCAATCCCAAAGCCGATGGATTCAGATGTCATGCTCCCCGCTTGAAGGCGGGCAATTTTGGCGATAGCGGCAATTCCCGGCCGATCCAACTGGTTCATCACCGCTAATCCGCGTGTGACCAACTCTCTATTTTCGCCCAATAAGGGGGCGAGGTCGGCGACTGTGCCGATGGCGACGAGATCGAGTGTGCTTTCGATGTCATAATGAGGCGGGGAGTCCATCTTTGCCAGTACCGCTTCGAGCAGTTTATAGGCGATGCCGACACCAGCAAGCATTTTTTCAGGATATTGGGAAGACGGCCGTTGCGGGTTCACAATTGCCAGCGCGTCAGGCAGTGCGTCGCCCAAGCCGTGATGGTCGGTGACGATCATATCCAGCCCGATGGCATTGCCGTGCGCCACCTCTTCCACTGAGCGAATGCCGCAATCGACGGTGATGACCAAATCCGTCCTAAACTCCTCTTTGATCGTCGTCAACGCTTCTTTATTAAGGCCATACCCTTCTTTGATGCGGTCGGGGATGTAGGGGCGGATATTGTTACGAATCGCGCCCAATCCGCGTAACCCTTCGGTCAATACGATGGTCGATGTCACGCCATCGGCATCAAAGTCACCGTAGATGACGATTTTTTCGTCATTTTGGATGGCGTGCACGATACGGGCGGCGGCTTTTTCCATGTCGGGGAGGAGGAAGGGGTCACGGCTTTTATGATAACGGCCGTCTAAGAACGATTGAATTACCGTCTCTTTGGCAAGCCCGCGATTATATAAAACTTGTAGCAGGATAGGGTTTATGTGACTGAATTCTTGCTGTAATGAAGCTGGTGCTAACGGAGCGGTTTTCCACTTTTTGGAGCGTATATCGTCTGGTCTATTCATGGGGTGAATGGTAGCACGAATGGGGAATAATGAATAATGAACGTTGGATTGATTTAGGCCATTCATGAAAAATAATTACACGGTTGTCATTCCCCCGCCTTCGCAGAGCCTGCCCTCATGAAGATGGGGGAATGACAATTTGAGTTCCGCAAGTTATTAAATTCTCGTTTCTTACAGTTGTTGCGTGATTGGGCGACCATAAAGGCGGCCCCTACAGGAATAAGCGGATCTAACGGATAAACGCGGATAAAAAAAGAAAATCCGCGTCTATCTGCGTTTATCCGCTCTATCCGCGTTCTATTTACGACGTTAACGTATCTTCTCAAAAAATTAGGGGCATGAGTACAACGGATTGGGAAAAGAGCAGATTTACCTGACTGACGCAATTTGTTCCTTCCTTAATTTGTTGTACTCATGCCCCCAGCTTTTTGAGAAGATACATGATACTTGTATAAAATAAAGTGCTGATGAAATTTGTCAACTCTTGTCCACGATTTATTGAGAAGATATTTTTGAACCATGTCAAAAAATCGATCACGAAAACGATCACGATTATGAATCAAGGAAAGTATGCAAGTGCCTTATTATTCACGATTCGTATCTTTTCTGATTTGCTATCATCCTCTATAATCGTCGTATTCACATAATCAGCACAAAAAATCGTTGGGGTTGGTCATCGTTTCGGCCACTCCATGAGTGTCATTCCCACGAAGGTGAGAATCTACCCCTTTGGAAAACATGGATTCCCCGCCTATCCGAGAATGACAATTGGACGAAGGGATGACTATCCCCAAATCGTGATACAGATAATTGCAAGGAGAAAATAATGGCAATGTTTAAAACTATCCAAGACATAATCGCTTTTGAGCAACGGCCGTTGACCGAACGCGATTTGCCCAACAATACATATGAAGTTTTTACACGTGCTAGTACAGCTTTTCCTGACAAAATAGCGTTAACATTTTTTCTACAGGGAACAGATTACAAAAAATCAGTCACCTACACCCATCGCCAGCTTTTGGGCAAGATCAACCAAACAGCCAATATGTTTGCCGATTTAGGCATCGGGGCGACGGATACGGTCAGCTATTTGCTGCCCAATCTGCCGCAAACCTTTTTCGCCCTGTACGGCGGCGAAGCGGCGGGTATCGCCAATCCCATCAACCCGATGCTGGAGCCTGATACCATCGCCGAAATTATGAATGCGGCGGAGACAAAACTGCTTGTCACCATCGCCCCGTTCCCCAAAACAGATTTATGGGACAAGGTTGCTGCTATCGCTGATGATGTGCCGACATTGAAGATGATTTTGCGGGTGGATATTGCCAATTATTTGGGCGGAATCAAGAAGTTGGTCGTCAATTTTATGCGGCGCGGGCAAGGGAAAGAGAAATTGCGGGCGCGGGTGATTGATTTTGACAAAACGGCCGTCACCTACCCCGCCGACCGCCTCACAAGCGGGCGTGTCATCCAGCCTGATGAAACCGCCTCATATTTCCACACAGGCGGCACAACAGGTATACCAAAATTAGCAATTCATACCCATATGAACGAAGTTTTTGACGCTTCGATGGTCACTGAATGGCTTGATAGCGGCGAAGATATGAACAACTATTTGGGGTTGCCTCTGTTCCATAATTATGGGGCTATCGCTATTGGATTAGGCGCGTGGACGATTGGCGGATCTGTTGTGATGGGAACGCCGCAAGGGTTTCGCGGTGAAGGAGTGGTACAAAATCTGTGGGAGATACTCGCCTATTACCAATGCACGATGTTCAGCGGCGTGCCGACACTCTTTGCCTCTTTGCTCCATGTTCCTGTGGCTGATAATGATTTGAGCAAAGTGAAAATGGCGACCTCTGGAGCCGCGCCGCTGCCTGTGGAAGTGGCAAAACAGTTTATGCAGGCGACGAAAATTGACATTTTGGAAGGGTATGGGTTAACAGAAGGGACATCGGTCTCCACCATCAATCCATTGTATGGCGAAAAGCGTATCGGCTCGATTGGATTGCGCTTGCCGTATCAGGAGATGCGAACGGCCGTTATTGAGAGCGACGATTTTATCCATTTTTGCGAACCAAATGAGGTCGGCGTGGTACTGTTGCGCGGCCCCAATATTTTTCCCGGCTATCGTGATGCGTTCCATAACAAAAGCGTCTTTGTTGACGCGGCTGATGGCGGCGAAAAATGGATGAACACGGGCGATATGGGGCGGCAGGATGAGCAAGGGTATTTTTGGCTGACAGGACGGATCAAAGAGTTGATCATTCGCGGCGGCCATAATATCGATCCCAAGCAGATTGAGGAAAAATTACACGAGCATCCGGCCGTTGCTTTAGCAGCCGCCGTTGGTCGGCCAGATCCGCGCGTGGGCGAACTGCCCGTCGCTTATGTTCAACTAAAACCGAACGCGCAAGCGACAGCCGATGAGTTGATGGAGTTTGCCCAAGCAAATATCGGTGAACGGGCGGCTATCCCTAAGAAAATTTATATTCTGGAAATGCTGCCGATGACGGCCGTTGGCAAATTATATAAGCCAGCCCTCTTATTTGAGCAAGTTGAAGATGTATTAGGCGCGGAATTGAAGAAAGTGGAGGGTATCCGCTCTTTCAACATTCAAGCCAGTAATGACAAACGGCTGGGAACTGTCGTCCATGTGCGGGCTGAGGCAAAAGAGGGCGGGGATAAAACGGCCGTTGAGCAAGCGATCAAAACCGCACTCGGCTATTACAGCATTCATGCTGATATTCAGATGGATTAAATTGTCAATGGTTAATTGTCAATTGACAATTAACCATTGACAATTTCCCTCTCCCCGTGATATTGATAATAATAGACACGGATATTGCCATTATACAATTTGCGTGACCGATTTGGTGTTTGTCGTTTGAAGTAAAGGCGGAACATCGTATCGGCCGTTAATAAAAAGAGCGACCATCCCTTCTTTTTGCGGAACGTATGGTGCAGTGAGACGTAAATTTTGTTCAACGCTTTATAATCAGAAACACGCTCCCCATACGGCATATTGGAAATGATGATGCCGTACTGTTGATCGATCCATAACTCTTTCACATCTTTAACGTTAAAAGTGATGTCTTCATCCACGCCGGCGCGTTCAGCGTTGCGCTTCGCTATTGGAATGACGGCTGGGTCTATATCATAGCCGAAAAGCTGCATGGGGGTGTCAAGGACAGCTTCGGCAGCTTTTGCCCGCGCCTCACGCCACCCTTCCACAAACGGCCACTCTTCTGACGCATAAAACGGCCGATTTAATCCCGGTGCCATATTGCGCCCAATCATCGCCGCTTCAATCAATATCGTCCCCGATCCGCAGAATGGGTCAATCAGCAGGCGGGACGGATTCCAGAAGCTTAACAAGACAAGCGCGGCGGCCATCGTTTCCCGTAAAGGAGCCTCGCCCGTTTCCAGACGGTATCCCCGTTTATGCAATCCATCGCCGCTACTGTCGAGCGTGAGCAGCACCTCTTCTTTTAGAATGGTGACGAGAACGGCGTATTCGGCTCCCGTTTCGGGCAGGCTGTCGGCGGCGTGTGCCTCCATCAACCGATCTACAATCGCTTTTTTGGCGATGGATTGGGTTGAGCGCACGCTGTCGATGGTTGATTTATGCACTTTGGCGTTGACGGGGAAGTACCCGTCGGCGGGTATCCACTTTTCCCAAGCGATGGCACGCATTTGATCGTACAGTTCATCAAAATTCATCGCTGTAAAGGTCGCCACTTTCAATAACACCCGTTCGGCGGCACGCAGCCACAAATTGACGGTTGGGATGTCGCTCATCACCGCGTCAAATTCCACACTGCCATTAGTGACGCGCAAATCGGTGAAGCCTAACTCTTCTAATTCCCGCTTCACAACTGCTTCTAATCCAAATTTGCACGTTGCAATGAGTTGTATTTGTTGTTTTATTTCCATAATTTATAAATGATGAAGGTGATCAGGTTGAAAATGGCCGTTAAAATCAAAAAACTAATAATCCCAAAACAAGCAAGCATGAAGCAGTAACTCATTTCGCCAGCTTGCCTGGATTGATATGCTGACCATTTATAAGATAACGGACAGGTAATAAATGGAATGATAAGCAGTACTATAGTGTATATTTTCTTTTTCATATCGGATTACCCATTATCAAGATCGTCAATAATTCCTTGTAATTCGGGCGGCAGCTCGGCGGTGATGGTGATCTGTTCTTCGTCAGACGGCCGTTTGAAAGTTAATTTGGCGGCGTGCAAAAAGTGCCGCTGTACTTGGCGGTACGGCTGTTTTGTTTTGCGACGGCCGTATACCAAATCACCCACCAACGGATGGTTGATATAGGCGAGATGCACCCGTATTTGATGGGTGCGCCCCGTCAACAATTTGCATTCCAATAGCGTGAAATCATCATACGCGGTGATGGTGCGATACTCTGTTCGTGACGGCCGTGAACGCAATTTTGGATCAGTGATGACCCCCATCTTCTTGCGCTGGTTACGCTGTCGCCCCAACGGCGCGTCGATCAACGCTTGCGGCGGTTGCACCTGCCCAAAAGCTAACGCTAAATACCGTTTATCGACGGTGCGCTCCTTGAATTGCTTTTGCAAATGCCACAACGCCCGATCATTTTTGGCGACTATGATCAGCCCCGACGTATCCTTATCCAGCCGATGGACAATGCCCGGCCGTTGGATGCCGCCCACGCCCAACACGTCGGGACAATATCCCAATACCGCGTGAACGAGCGTCCCCGTCTCATGCCCAATTGAGGGATGGACGACCATTTTGGCTGGTTTGTTGATGACGAGGCAATCTTCATCTTCGTAACGAATATCGAGCGCAATATCTTCCCCTTTGATGCCGATATCGACGACGGCCGGGATGGCAACGCTGACGGTATCGGCCGTATTGACACGGTAGCTGGCTCGGGATGGGGTATCGTTGACTAATATAAGCCCATCCTTGATCAATTGCTGCACTTGGGCGCGGGAAAGTTGGTCAGTCAGCTGGCTGGAAACCGCTTTATCCAGCCGTGCGCCATGTTTTTCAAAGGTAAGGATAATCGTTTGTAATTCTGTCATAGGTTTACAGGGTTTAGGAAAGTTTGTTTTTAACTCAGCAAGATCGGTTTGCGCTTGGGTAAATGAATCAAGCTGTACGCTGACAAACCTTAATAATCTTGGGTTTTTTATTCAATCCGTTTAGGGAAGTGATGTCCTTAATCATACATCATACTTTGATGTGCGCTATTATTGTATGGTTACGGGTTTCCATTGGGTGTGGTGGATGAACGGGGAGGGGGAGGAACGGCCGTTTCTTCCTATTACAAAACGGCCGCTGAAACCTATCTGTCACCAATGATGGATGAGCCATATCCAATGCCCCTGAGCATTGATTTTGACGTATCCTTCCCCCAATAATCACCCTCATTGCCGAAAGCAAAATCCACGCCCTAATAAAAGAAAAAGCACTGCTTATGGACAGTGCTTTTTTGTAGTTGAGACTTTCAGAGCGTACGATAGTTATCTTTTCCACTCAGTATGACAGTTAACTAATAATTTCCATCAAGTCATCAACAAATTCCCCAAATGGCTTTACTCGATCACTTTCCTCTATCGCTTCTTCACTTAAAACGTAGCTCCCATCTAAATCAACTTCAACAATTGCGCGTGCTTTCTTAACGTGGGATTTGCTCGCAAAGACACCATCTTCATCTGGTGTAACGAAATAAAATTTAATATGCTTTGTGAGTTTTTGTGCAGATAATTTCAACTTCCAATAGCCACTTTGAGCAATTCTTTCTCTCAATGTTACTTTACTTGATAAAATGGCAATTACTTTATACGAGTCAAGTTTGTAAATAACAATGTCCACATCTGGCAAGTGATAACCAAATTCACCATAATCAATTAACAAATTACGCTTGACGCTTGCTAACTCTTCTGACAGATTATCCTCTCTTTTTCTCTCCAATGTATTGCCATTAACGATTTCTAACCCTAACTTATTCACTTCACTTTTGATAATGTAAACAATCAACTTTTTAAGATTTTTCCCCTTAAAAGATATCCATGATTGCTCATAATCGCTTCCCGCAAAACTCTTTTTGTGCAATGGTTTTGCATCTTTTAGAATTTGACTTACATATCTATACGCCTCTTTTCCATGCACGCTTTCGTACTCATCATACATCTGGTATAGAGTGTCTACTGTAAATTTTGTCATTGTCAAACCTTCTCCATGATTAAAATATACTCGGTTGGATAAGCAAGAATTTTATTGTTGCTTGTTGCCTTTACAAATCTTCCTGTTTCGGGGTCTCGTGTTGAGGGTAACATTTTAGATAGTGGTTACATATCACAAATGTACAAGATGGATTAACGGCCGTTAATTCACATTTCCGCCGATATTGCCTGCTTACACATGGTCAACGTGGACGCGATGATTGTCGGTGAATCGCTGGTTGTTGCAGACAATACGGCGGCGAAAGTACGGGAATTGGTTGATGGGTAGGGGGTAGCATCTGCTACTTTCTACAAAACAAAAGCAAAACACTGCCTGCGGGCAGTGCTTTTCTGATAGTTGCAATTTTTAGAGCGCACAATAACTATCTTTTCCACATATCTTCTCAAAATTTCGGGGAGACCTGACAGGTTTTTTTATGGTACTCGTGCAAAACAAGAAGTTTTATAAAACCTGTCAGGTCTTTTCCACGATTTATTGAGATGTTACCTTTTCCACTCAATATGACCATTAATGTCATGCTCCTCAAATGTTTCAAGAATATGACGACAAAATTCTACCATCTCCTCATCCCCCGCAGTTTTTGCCAGTTCATACAGATGGATAAACATCTTTTTTCCGCTTTCGGTTTGATTGAGATTCTTTTTGCGAAAATTATGAGTTGCACATAATGTTTGCCCATTTTCAATTGTCGCTTTGCCACCTAAATCTTTTGGTTTTATATGGTCTGCATGAATCTCAACACCGTTATTTCGGCCTTTGCCACATATAACGCAACGGTAATTATCGTGTTTGAAAATCTGTTCCTTTTGAGCCGACGTAAAGTCCTCTAAAACTGGGTTTTCTATGAAGTCAGGATCGTATTCATAAATTCCTTTTCCTATTTTCTTTAGTTTACCTTGTTGCGCCAACTTACGAATTGCGCGATCTGGATCGCGGAATGTTTCCCCCGTCTTTTCAAGATACTCTTTAGTGACATAATCTACAATTTCTGGATGTTCAATAGGGCGATTTGGGTGTGCAATGAAATAATCCATTACCAAGCCCATTTGCGTGATTTTCTCACTCATTTCTTTTTCTCCGATGCGGCAAATAAACTGCGGCTATTTATAATGCGTTTTTCTGCTAATTCACAATATCCTTTATCAATTTCGACACCAACGCCGATACGGTGATTGTTGTACGCTTCTATTAAGGTTGTCCCACTGCCCAAAAATGGATCGAAAACCACATCGCCAACGTAGCTAAATAATTTAATGCAACGATAGGGTAATTGTCGCGGAAAGGGAGCGGGATGACCTATTCGTTTCTTGCTTTCGCCATTGAATGTCCACACACCATTCGTCCATGCCATAAATTCGTCACGGGAGACATCGGATTTTTTGCTGCCCAGTAGCTTTTTCCAAGATTCCTTATATAAAATAACGATCAATTCAACAGGGGCGATAACATAGGGGGCTGATGCGGACATCCATGATCCCCACGCTGTGCGGCGAGAGATGTTCCCTTCATTCCAGACAATGGTTGAGTGATATTTCCATCCAGCCATCTGTGCGACTGCTGTTAGATCAGAGCCAACGCTTCTATGTCCGCCTTTATTTTTATCTAGGGGAATGTTAAGAAGCATACGAGCGTGTGGACGGCTCCATTTATAAGTGTTTAATATCCACTGCCTGTTAAAATCTAAATAATCTTGATAATGTAATGTATCATCGTTGGAATCATACTCAATGCCGACATTGTAAGGTGGTGATGTGACAACGAGATCAATAAATTCGCCACTAAATAGATCGGGATTACAAGAATCCCCGTTGACAATGTGTATACTATCTTGTTCAAAGACGGGTTTTGTATTGAAATTTGAAGGCATTACGCCCGCAATCGTATTGTCCATAAGGGTGTGCCTCTTTCGTGAATGTATGTAAGATTAGGGTGCTGATTAGGTTTCGGGGAGTATAGGGTGTTATAGGATGTTTGCCAAAATAAGTTTAAAGAAATGGGCGTATCTTCTTAGTATTCTGGGGAGACTTGACAAATTTTCCTAATGATACTCGTGTAAAATAAAGTGCTAATGAAATTTGTCAAGTCTTATCCACGATTTATTGAGAAGATACAAATGGGCACTGTAAACTGATAATGAAGTAACATCTCAATAAATTGGGGCAAAGACTTGACAGGTTTTCTATAAGAGTCTCGCGTTTTACACGAGAGTATTATAGAAAACCTGTCAAGTCTCCCCGAAATTTTGAGAAGATACATAATGAAAATAAAAATTTGCGGCATCACAAATGTACAAGATGGATTAACGGCCGTTTTCCAAATCCATACGCGGGGCGCCGATGCCGCCAAAATGAAAGCCTTTATTCGGCAGGCGAGAGGCGAGTAGCAGGCTTGCGCGTATGAAACACGCAAACCCGCACCATATAGGCGATCACTTCACAATCATCGGCAAGAAAACCGTGTGCTGTTGGTAGATCACTTTCAATCGCCCTTCCCCTTCGTCATTGTAATCATCATATTCATAATAAGAGACAAATACCAGACCAGCGGAATTAACGGCCGTTGATACATAATCTGCTTCGTGCAGATGTCCGCCGCCGCCACCTTCCGTTGCGTTGTCGAGCGTGTCGCATTGCCACTGATGGAGAATCCCCACTTGTGGGCCACAGTTTCCTGAGATTTGTCCATAAGCATCTATTGGCCGCGCTATGTTCAGCACAGAAATCCCGAATAAATCGGATGCATCTTCATAAGCAATGAGCGGATGCCCATCGGCATCAACTGCCAAGTCAATGCCCATTTGATTGACACCGCTGCCAATGCTGTCATCAATCACGTCGCACCGATATGTATATTGCGGCACGCTGTTGTATCCACAATTGGCAGTAGCATCACCTGCACCGACAAATTCGGCCGCCTTCAACGTCCCGTTAGCCGCATCATAATAGGCCAGATACGCATGGTTATTGCCGTCCACAGATAAGGCGGGGAATCCGCCGTCAACATAAGCAATGTTGGTGCAGTACCACAAACTGCCTGTCCATGTGCAAATAGAGACAACGCCTGTGCCTGTGCTGCCAGAACTGCTGTCGAATGATGCTATCCAGATCGAATCATCGGCGGAGACAGCTAAAGAGGTGTGTTCACCTGCATCGGGATCAGTGGTGACAGAATCACATTGCCATTTGCCAGCGGCCGTTCCCACACCACAATTTCCGCCGCTGTTGACAGAATGGGCGTACATCAACACCTCATCTGCAAACAAGTTCCGTGTTTGGTAGGAGATATGTATTGCACCAGTTGAATCAAATTTGAGGGAGGTGTTGAACCCAGTTGAACTAAACGTATTTCCCGCCGTTGTCTGGATAGTTGAAATATGCCAAGTGCAAAAATGCGACCCGCACGACCAGACCGCCACTTTCAATGCTTGATTGGTTGCATCGTAATAGGAAATACCTATTTTTCGTGTGCCTGTGCTGCTATTGTAATAATAATCAACGGCGTTATCCTGCCCCACATTCCCACTGGTATCAACCACTTCGCAGGACCACGAATTGTTTGGCCCGCAATTGCCACTTGAGGCAACGGGGTAGCTTAGGCGCAATTCAGAATGTGTCGCGTCGTAATAACTGATGTACGGCTTGCCCGTTTCTGGGCTGAGTGCAACCGAATTGTACTGCCCAGCAGTGCCTCCACTCGGGGCATCTACCGTTTTCATGACCCAAGGAAGCGTTGCAGGTGGGGAGGATGATGTCGATTGCATGGATTGCCCTGCGACAATGCCAATAACAAGAATTGATAAGATGACGGCTATAATCAGCCCAATACATGTGCGTTTTTTCATGAGGTGGCTCCTGTTTGGATGTTGCACTAGAGGCCGGCTATTGATGTGCCTGTCTGGTGGGCGGGCGCGATACGACAGATTGTCTCTTCACCAGATGAAGATTAATAGTTGCCAGAATCTAGGCGAATTTATCAACATAACGGACATTGTAACATGCCAAACAGGGGCATGTCAGGTAACAAATGTCATAAAATAGATGAGGATAGCATGAACGGAACATGATTTGCCACTTAATGAACGAACGTCAACGCGCTCGCCTTTAATGGTGGTCGCAACGCGGTTGGTGCAGTGTTATTGTGGGCTTGTTTGAAACGGCCGTTATTCACCTTCTCTCGTCTGCAAGTCGGCTGCGCGATTGTGTTCGCCGCCATGAACACCGCCGCCAACGCCATCTTTCTGCATTACACCACCCCCGTCTGGGTGCTGTTTTTCAGCGCATGGCTGCTCAAGGAAAAGCCCATAAAGATCGATTGGGCAACGCTGACAACGATCATCGTCGGCATCATCCTCATGTTTGGCGAGCAGGATATTCGCATTATTCCTGATATTGCTATTCACAGCAGGCAAGGCAGGTGGGCTGCGTGAGCGGATGAACGGGGGGTAGAGATAGGGAAAACGGCCGTTTGGGGGGAGGAACGGCCGTTTTATGCCATTACGGTAAAATAAGGCCATTTATGAAAAATGATTATACGTTTGTCAGTATCTTCTCAATAAATCGTGGACAAGAGTTGACAAATTTCATCAGCACTTTATTTTACACGAGTATCATTAGGAAAATTTGTCAAGTCTCCCCAGAATACTGAGAAGATACCTAAAAACGGTGTAAATTTGGAATTTAACAGTGCGATTTGGAGGTTGCAATCGCCCTATTGGAATTGTTGGGGGTTTTGTCAAATCATAGTGAGACTGCTATACTCCCTGCCGTTAATAATTGGATAGGTGACCGAGTGGCTGAAGGTGCGGCACTGGAAATGCCGTGTACGGTCTTCCGTACCGTGGGTTCGAATCCCACCCTGTCCGCAAACGAAGTGACAAGGTTGCAGAGTGGCAACTATACTTGTAAGTTGATAGTTTCTACTTTGTGACCTTGTGATTTTCGTTCCACATCACCCTTTGCAACTCCGCCTTCCCTACAACTTCGCATCCTCACCCCCTCTATAGGATTTTATCTATGCCTCAACTAAATATGACCCCGATTATTCGTGAGTTACCCGCCGATTTAGACACGCCCGTTTCTGTCTATTTGAAATTGGCAGGCGACGGCCCTTCCTTTTTATTAGAAAGCGTGACGGGCGGGGAACAGATCGCCCGTTATTCCTTTATCGGCGTGAACCCGCGTCGGGCTTATCTGTTGAGAAACGGCCGTTTCACCATCCATCATCTCACCAGCCAAAAACCAGATGAAGAGGTCGTCACCGACGACCCTTTACCCTTTTTGCGGCAGCAAATGGCAGCGATCAACCTCACTGCTGACGAAGGATTGCCCCGTTTTGCCGGCGGTTTAGTCGGCTATTTTGGGTATGAAATGATGCGTTATTTTGAACCCAGCACAGGATTAGGCTCGCACGCCGCCTTGCCCGACGCGATTTTGCTGCAAGCGGATACGATTGTCGCCTTTGACCACGCTTACGGCCGTCTGTTGCTTATCGCTAACACTATTGATGGGGATGAAGGTGAAGCAGTCGCCCGATTAGATGAAATCGAACACAAATTACAGCAGCCGATTACATTTACAGCCAAAAATAGATTGGCTGATGCCGATACAGAGTTGCGATCAAACTTCACGCAGACGGAGTTCGAAACGGCCGTTGCCCAAGCAAAAGAGCATATTCTGGCTGGTGACATCTTCCAGATGGTATTGTCGCAGCAATTCAGCCGCAAAACGAGCGCACGGCCGTTTGACATTTATCGCGCCCTTCGCCGTCTCAACCCTTCGCCCTACCTTTTCTTCTTCGATTTTGACACATTAGGCGGGGATGAACCGTTCCATCTCTTGGGCGCATCGCCCGAACTGCATGCCCGTCTTGAGGATGGCATCGCCGCTGTCAGGCCAATTGCAGGAACGCGGGCTAGAGGGAAAACGGCCGTTGAAGACAACGCCCTAGAAGCCGAATTGCTCGCCGATCCCAAAGAGCGAGCCGAGCATGTCATGCTGATCGATTTAGGGCGCAACGATTTAGGGCGCGTCTGCGAGTACGGAACCGTGCGCCTCACCGAAAAGATGATCGTCGAGCGGTATTCCCACGTCATGCACATCGTTTCCCATGTGGAGGGCAAATTGCGCCCCGAATTTGATGCGTTCGACCTACTGCGCGGCACATTTCCCGCCGGCACTGTCAGCGGTGCACCCAAAATCCGTGCCATGCAGCTCATCAACAAAATGGAACCGACCCCGCGCGGTCCCTACGCTGGCGCAGTCGGCTATATTTCTTATGATGGATCGATGGACACCTGCATCG
Source organism: Anaerolineae bacterium (assembly GCA_015486215.1). Lineage (GTDB taxonomy): Bacteria > Chloroflexota > Anaerolineae > Promineifilales > Promineifilaceae > S016-13. Next base: position 14,294 of record WFSA01000017.1, read on the forward strand.
CCATCCGCACCTTGTCCATGATCGGCGACACCGTGACCATTCAAGCCGGCGCGGGCATCGTCGCCGATTCCAATCCCGCCTCTGAATTTATAGAGACCAGAAACAAAGCCCGCGCCGTCGCCGAATCTGTGCGTAACGCAGAAAGATAGAGATAGAGATAGAGATAGAGAATTCTCGTTCCTGCGCTCCGCGTGGGAACGTCAGCTTGGACGATTTGCGTCCACTACAGAGTGATAATGATTATACTGATTGATAACTACGATTCATTTACTTATAACTTGGTGCAATATCTGGGGGAGATGGGGGAAGATGTGCGGGTTTTTCGGAATGACGAGATAACGGTGGCGGAGGTGGCGGCGATGAAGCCGGATCGCATCGTCATTTCACCCGGGCCGGGTGTGCCGGATGAAGCGGGAATTTCTAAAGAACTTATCCGTACACTGGGGCCGACTACCCCGATTTTGGGGGTTTGCTTAGGGCATCAATGTATTGGCGAGGTGTATGGCAATAAAGTGATCCGCGCCCCTCGTTTGATGCACGGCAAAACGTCACCAATTCGACACGGCCGTTCTGGTCTGTTCACTGGTATCCCCGATAATTTTAACGCCGCACGCTACCATTCGCTCATCGTCGAGGAGCCGCTCGCCCCCGTTTTACAAGCGACCGCCTTCACCCGCGAAGGGGAACTAATGGCGATGAAACACCGCGAACACCCCATCTACGGCGTACAATTTCACCCCGAAGCGATCCTAACTGAATACGGCAGGGAATTGTTGCAAAATTTCTGCCGCATGTGAGGGAGTGTGCAAGTTTGCAACACACTTGCCCACATGCCGCTTGCAAACTTGCACCCTGAGTAAGGCGATTGCAACCTCCAAATCGCACTGCTAAATTCCAAATTTACACCGTTTTTAACAGCTCCGCAATTGACATAACATGTGAATTGCGGGGAATTTATACGTTATGGTTGTCGTGATCGGTTTTTTCGATTTTCGATCACGAATTAAGGCGAGGTTGCAATCGCCCTATACCCTGAGAGAATGATGAATTTGTGGGTTAAACGGCCGTTCTCTGTATAATTCATTTAATATTTCTTATAAAATTCGTTTTAATGATAGGAAGGTAAACATGACATTCACATCCTTAGTTACAAAATTGTTCCCAGCCGAAGCCGTAAGCGCACATTGCGACGGCCCTTGCGGCGTTTACGACCCCGCTTCTGCCCGCATTGCCGCTGAAGCGGTCATCTCCATGACCAAAAAATTGATCGCATTGGATGGCAAAACTGATTTGAACTCAGTAAACAGCATTTCCCGCTACATCGCCATCAAAGAAGAGCAGGCACATATCGCCAAAACAGAAGTGTTAATCTTGTGGACAGATTATTTCAAACCCGTTCATTTGGAACAATACCCTGAATTGCATACGCTGATTTGGGAAACCGCCAAATTGCTCTCGGATTGCAAAACGCATATTGATTTAGACATCGCCCATCGGATGATGGACAAGATCAAAGAGATCCATCGTATATTCTGGGCAACCAAAGGGCGCGACATCACATTCTACGTCGCCAGCTGAGAGACGGGAGATAGAGATGAGAGATAGAGATAGAGATAGAGATGAGGACGAGAGGAGCAAAACTACTCCCCCATCCATCTCCCCCCTCTACCTCTGTACTCTATCTCTACACTCCCCAAAATCGAGTAGAAAAGAGCTGTTGCTTTGGCTGTTGCGCCGTCGGCGACGGTTTCGCGTTGTTGGTGAGTCGATGTTGCCCATTTTGCGTGCGGGGGATGAGGTGCTGTTAGATGAACACGCTTACGATTCCGCCGCGCCGCAAGCGGGCGAGATTGTTGTCGCGTATCATCCAGAACAGCCTGATTTAAAAATTATCAAGCGGGTGGGAGTGGTGTTGGCAAACGGCTTATTTCTTATCAGCGATAATAGCAGCGCGGGCAACGATAGCCGCCAATTCGGGGTGGTAAAAATGGAGAAAATTGTGGGGAGGGTAAACGGCCGTTTCTAAGGCAGCTTACGCGTAGAAGTGACAGTCACTTTGGTTCAACTCATTTGAAACACACCCAATTGAGATCACAACTGTCGAGTAAGCAACACAATTTAGATGAAACATAAACGGCCGTTTCCTACCACCTCGCAACCATTTCCGCCTCCACCCTAACCGAAACCGTGTAATTATTTTTCATTGCAGCAGATAAGCAACGGTCGTTTCCCACTCCACCACCTTATCCCGCAACTGACGGCCATACAATCCTTGCACAATCTCCAGATCAACGGCCGTTAATCCCAACCTAGCCCCATAACTCCGCTCCCCATCGCTGAACCAGCGATCCAGATGCACTTGCGTCAACCGACGCTGCTCCGTTTGCCGCTCAATTTGCACATTGTCGCCGAAATCGCGATCACCCAAATCGTGTTCGTCCCAATTCACCAGCGGGTCGGTCGGGTCGTGGTAGATCGCCTCTTCGGCGATGGCGACTTGTTCACCGAGCGTTTCGTATCCTGTCCAATCGATCAGCTTGTACAGCCGCTGCGTGTGGCGGGGGATGGGTTGGATGAGGGTTAAACGGCCGTTTTTCGCCAACAACCCTTTCAAATTGTCAATTGTCAATTGCCAATTGTCAATTGTCAACGCGCCTGATTTCAAATTTCGTCCGATGATACGGTCGAATTTTATGGTGGGTTCGCCGCGTAATTCTAGCAGGTATGGTAGTTCGGAGAGGGAGCCGATGAGGATAAACGGCCGTTCTAATTCCCCCATCCGTTCTGCCAATTGGCGCAACGCTTCGCCCCGCTTTTCGTCGGCTGTCAACGCCCACACGCCGCCTTCGGGCGCACGACGCACCGCCTCCCACGTCAACAAGCCGCCGCCTGCGTTCACATCCAGCACCAGATGATGCCGCTGAACACCAGCCATCTCGAATAGCCGATCCCGCTGTCGTCCCAAATTGCCCCCTGCCTGCGAAACCGTCCGCGCCAGCCACGCATCCCTCGCCCGATCAACAGGCCCCGTCGTAAACACTTCCTCACTCGCTACTCGCCACTCGCCACTCGCCTCAATCTGCTCCTCCCGCCGCCGCGCCACCTGCTCCTGAATCCCCTTCTCGTACCCCTGATTCGTCGGTTGATAAAATAGCTTGCCCTGCAAACTGTCGGGCAAATATTGTTGCGCCACCCAATGATCGCGGAAAGCGTGCGGGTATAAATATCCCTTCCCGTGTCCAAAATCTTCCTTGTCCCGATTGCCGTCTTTCAAATGATTCGGCACATCACTGTCCTGCTCGTTGGCAACCGATTCCAGCGCGTCAAAAAAGGCGAAAGCGGAGTTTGATTTGGGGCAAGTTGCCAAATAGTTGGCCGCCAATGCCAGATGGAACCGTCCTTCGGGCATCCCGATGCGCTCGAACGCTTGCCAACTGCTCATCACCACCTGAATGGCGTTGGGGTCGGCCATGCCCACATCTTCGCCCGCCAAAATCGCCATGCGGCGGAAAATGAAGCGCGGGTCTTCGCCCGCGTACACCATTTTCGCCATCCAATATAACGCCGCGTCGGGGTCAGAGCCGCGCAGCGATTTGATGAAGGCGGAGATGGTGTCGTAATGCACGTCCCCTTCTTTGTCGTACAGGACGGCGCGTTTTTGGATCGACTCTTCAGCGACGGCGAGGGTGATGTGTAAACGGCCGTTTACCTCATCCGTCGTCTCCACCGCCAACTCCAGCGCGTTCAACACCCCGCGCGCGTCCCCGTTGGCAACATCGAGCAAATGTTCAAGCGCGTCGTCGTCAATCTGCACATTCAATTTAC
>WFSA01000018.1 GCA_015486215.1 Anaerolineae bacterium
CCTACGATAATCGTACAGGAACTTCCGCCAGCGTGTACTAGGTCTGCGCGGCGGAAGTTTCACAATGGTTTCCGAACTGCCTGTTGCGGGAATCGGAATTCCCGCAACCCCTGTCATGCAGGTATCGGGAATTCCGATTCCCGATACAATACCCATAGTTTCACAATGGTTTCCGAACTGCCTGTAACTGCCTGTTGCGGGAATCGGAAGTCCCGCAACCCCTGTCATGCAGGTATCGGGAATTCCGATTCCCGATACAATAACCATTGTGTTACTAGGGGGTGACGGGGTGACGAAGTGTTGATAATAATGAGGTAGCCAGCCCATCCCCCATCCGGCCACCTCGCTACTCCGCCCCTTCACCACTCCGCACATATATTTGTGCAACATCATCGCTGTAGCTTTGCTGCCAACCCGTATCTGCTTCGAGCAGGACGGCAAGATTGCTGTCGGGTACGGTCAGCACATATTGAACGTCAAAATCGTCCAGCGGTTCGCGCCACGTATCACTTAATTGGGAAGTTTGGACGTAGTAGTCGAGGAATTCATCACCGTATACATCTGCACGGCCGTCCACAAAAACAGGTATACCATGCCAAATCAGATAGCCGCCCCAGACGTATTGATTATAGCCGCGCTGCTCGGCTAAGCCGCTTTCTTGCAGGTAGGCGACGGCGGCGGATGGGTATTGTTCGACAATGGCTGTTTCATTTTCAGCAATTCGCCTGTCTATCCAAATAAATGAGGTGAGTACGGCCGTGAGTAGTAATCCCCAATTGAGAATTCGCATCAAGCGGGTGGATGTTTGTTCGGTGGCTGTGCCGCTTAACAAAGGATAAACGGCCGTTCCCCCCAAACTATTCAACAGATAACGGGCAGTGATGGGAGCGGCGACGATGGCGAAAAGGGGAATGTTGCGTGCTGACATCAATCCTGCCGCTGCTGTGCCGCCGAACATGAGCAGATCGCTCCACGACGGCCGTTTTTTGCTAAAAATCATTCCCATCCCCCCCAGCGCGGCCAAGATGACAAACGGCCAAAATATCTTATTGTGGAAATTCGGGGATTGCCACTCAATAATATACGCTTGCATGGATGAGCTGCCCAATGTTTGGAACGGATAAAGCCATAATTTGATCCCATTGGGGTTGAGCGCGGCGGCCAAAAAGCTGAGAACGATCATCATGCCCAAAAAACGGAGAGCGGGCGAAGGCAGCGCGCGTTCATCCCCATCACGCCATCGCTCCAGAGCGTCGCCGATGAGGTAAACGAGCAGCACGACGATGCCCAAAAAGTAGCCGCTATGGAAATTGGCCCAGAGTATTGTCAATGGCGGCAGTGCCCATAAAGCGCGGCGGCTCCATCGCCCGTTTTTGACCTGTTCAAGCAGGAGCAGGAAAACGGCCGTGAACAGTAAATTAAATATCTGCGGACGCACGCCCCACACGATGGAAGAGGTGAGCGCGGACAATAACAGGATGAATGCGGCTAGAAACGGCCGTCCGGGCATGATAGTATAAAGTAGCCCAAATATCGCCGTGATCAGCGTGGCAAATAGGATCAGCAATCCCGCCCAGCCGCTAGTCGCATAAACGCTCCACATCACCACTTGCGACAGCCACTCATGGGTGATCCATTCGTGATGCGGCACGGTGAAGGAGAATATATCGTGGTGCGGGATCCCATTTTGCAGAATATATTCACCTGTTCGGAGATGCCACCACATATCGGGATCGAGCGTATCCTTGACGGCGATGGTGAACAGGGCAACGAAGAATATGGCGGTGAAAAGTCGTCGTGTTGTCATGAAAATATCTTAATAATGAATAATGAATATTTAATAATGAATTGTGAAGTGCGGATACGATTATTATGCTTATGTTTGGGTAACTACTCAGCCTATCAATTATTTCACCACAAAGAAGCAAAGATCACAAAGAAAATCTTAAAAAACTTCGTGTTCTTCGTGTCTTTGTGGTTAATTTGGACAATGGCTGAGTAATTACATGTTTGGATTGTAGCGACAAACAAATGGGGGGCAACTTGTTATGGGTTAGAGAGCCATTTTATGGGGATTGCATTTGGCGGCAGGTCTATCGGTTGTGACCTCCAATTGTCTGTTTCGGTGATCAAAACGGCCGTTTCCCCTTCTTCCCAAACAGAATAAGCTAACTGGCTTCCATCTTCATTCCAAACGGGGTGATTCCCGCCAATGTAATGCTCCTCTGAGTCATCGACAGCGGTGATCCATATCCCCGTTTTTGAAAAATCGGCATCGTCGGTGACGAAGGCGATCCATTTTCCATCGGGACTCCAGACAGGTGCTTCAAACCAGCCGCATCGGCCTATAGTTTTGTAAGGATGAAGGATAACGGCCGTTTTATTTTCCATATTAAACAGAGCGATGGCGGGTACGGCTTCCCCATTTTTGCCGACAGTTGCTACGACAGCCCACGCTAATTGACGGCCGTCTGGCGACCATGCCGGGCTGCCAAAATGTATGGAGAACTCTGTATTCGGTAAACCGGCAAAAGTGGCGGGATCGATCGTTTCCACCGTGCCGTCTACTTGAATTAAGCGAAAGCCTTCAACTGGCTGTCGCAAGAAGCGGGGATTTTCATGGGCGATGGTGTGAGTGTCGGGTGAGAGCGCGGGGAAAGTGCCAAATTTGTTTTCCGGGTCAAGAATACGTTGCCAATTGCTGTCGGTAGAAACGGCCGTTTCAATAGAAACGGCCGTTAAAAATCCAAAAGATTGTTCAAATTCTTCTCCTTCTGGCAATGTTCCCAGAAAGATTAAATCATTTCCGCCCCATTCAGCGTGACCCCATTCATCATATAGGCTCAAATCTATAACTTTCTCTTCGCCAGTCGTTAACTCAACGATGATGAGAGTATCTTCGTCTTGATAAAGGGCGCGACTGCCGTTGGGGGAAAGTTTTGCGTCTGGCTGAGACAGTAAAAGGCGGGGCTGTTCGCTTTCTGTAATCTGCCACAACCCATCTTCTGTTCGGTAAATCAGGCCGGTTTGTGACACCTCTATTTTATTAAGCGTCCATTCATCAGCAAGCGGATCCAGATGCCAAATGGCTCCATCCCTGCCTTTTAAGCGTATTTCATCATCCTGCACCCATTCCTGCAGAGTGAAGCTGCGCTCGTCTGGGTCGAGAATGGTTGTGGCGGAGAGGTCGGTGCTGTTTATACGGATAACGGCCGTTTTCATCTCATCATTACCGCCGCACGCATTCACCGCCTGCGTCAATAGCAGATGTTTTCCATCAGGCGACCATTGCAGCCCGTTGATTTGCCATTCCCCCTCCTGTTCTGGCAGGGGGATGGGCTGCTCTTCCCCTGTTGCCAAATCACGGATGAGAAAGCCGCGCCCATAAGAAGCGTGAACGGCCAGTTTGGTCTCATCTGGTGACAACGCCATCACCAGACCAATATAGGGAGCAACTTCTGTGATTGCGCCGCTTGCCAAATCAAGCTGCCATAAATCGCCGCCGTTGACGAACAGGCTACACCCGTCTGGTTTGGGGATATTGGCGTAGTAAAGGGAACGGCCGTCTGCCGACCAACGTATTATTTCTGGAAAAGGTTCTCCCATCCCTGATCCGCGCCACTCATCAATAACCGTCCACACGTTGCGAGCATCCGTGACCACCATGTTGACGTGATATTTACCATTAGGAAACTGATCCAGATCGTCCGCATTTGGTTGAAAGTGATCTGAAATACGCACATGTACGACCCCGTGACCATTTGGGGAAACTGAAGTTGTTTGTGTAATACGGTTATCTGGAATGGGTGGCGTGGGCGGCATAGATGAGGGGGTTGCTATGCTTATAGGGGACGGGCTGGACTCGACGGTGCCAATTATGAGAGGTGTCAGCGTTGATTTTGGTGTTGAGGATGGGAAAACGGCCGTCTCTTCTACATCCTCACCCGCACTTCCACCACAAGTAACCAAAATCAACAAAGAACAGACAAGCAACAGCATACATTTTATTTGCATAAGACGATTTCCCTTTTTCTATTTGTAGAATGTAACTACTCAACCTATCAATTATTTCACCACAAAGAAGCAAAGATCACAAAGAAAATCTTAAAAAACTTTGTGTTCTTCGTGTCTTTGTGGCTAATTTGGACAAGGGCTGAATAGTTACTGTAGAATAGAAGTGCAAGGCACAGGGCGCATAATTTAGGGTAGACCAAGATTGTTTGCCCTGTGCCACGCACTTAGGCTCAATCTATGTGTAGAACGTGAACAGATCATTCATTATTCATTATTCCCAATTCATTATTCATTATTAACACGGCCGTCCGCCCATCATCCAAAACAAGCCGCTCCCCCGTTTCAGGGTCATATAAACCAATCAGAATCTCTGTCCCCCGCCCATTTAACTGATGCGTGTCGCTGACGAATTCGCCAGCCATCCAGCCCGTTGTTGGCCGTGTCCAATGAACGGGTTCGCCATCCGATTGGGCGATGAGCGTGCCGTCTTCATCAAGCAGATGGATGAAGACGCGGTAGCTTATTGGGGTTTGGGTGATGGAGTGCCAAACGGCCGTTATCTCCATCCTTCCATCCATTTTCACTACGTTCACCCCTTCCAACTGCACGATGGGAGCAGAAGTCACGCTTTTCCCAAAAGCGTGACTTCTATTTTCGGGAAAAGCGTGACTTTCCGGCGGCTCAAACACCCGTTTGGGCGCGTTGATCGTTAATCTGCCGAGCGGTTCCATTATGCAATTTTCATCAGATGACGCGTCGGCCGTTAAGCAAATTTGCCATGCGTAAATGCCGCTTTTAAGGGTGACAGGCAGACGGAATGTATGCTGTCCGCGCCATAAATCACCATCCTGCCATTGGCTGGTGGGAAAATCAGAGCGGGTGGGGGTAAATGATTGGGTAAAGGGCGTATCTCCATTTTCATCTACAAGCGCAAGATGGGCGATGAGATCATCATCTGTTCCCCCATCCATTTGCCAAAACGTCGTGAGCAAGAATGGGTCGCCGGGGGCGGCTTCTTGACGGTCAAGGTTATAGCCGACAAGCGAGACAGCACCCCATCGCGCATTCATCTCAAATTGCGGCTCAATCGTCGCCATTTCTGTGGGGTGCTCCAATAGAATTGTGCCTAAATTTAACGCCCGTTCCCCATTTTCCAATGGCACAGTCTCCAAGCTCTCTTTATCAAATAAGATGAGATTGACTTGATAAATGCCGGGTGGCGATGCGGGGAAGGCGGTAACGCCGTGAAGAATGTCGGCATATTTTTCGGCCGGCCATCTTGTTGTCGGCTTTGGGGCGCGATAGCGGCGCGGGTAGTTGGATGTGCTTGGACTCCACGCCATGCCGTCACTATCTACAAGGCGAATGGTGTCACGAAAATCGTTGTTTTGCGCCTCCTTTGCCTGCCAAAACGCACGGATCGCCAATGATCCATTTGTGGGCATGGCGCGACGGTCAACAATATAGTCACGCAGGTGTAATTGGTTAGCAAAAATAGCTTTATCATCTAAATCAGGCAGCCGTTTACGGGTCAGATGGGGGGCGATGAAGAGTGCCGTTATACCGAATACGGCAATTACGCCATACCCTTTCCATGACAGGATTGATGGTATGAAATGGATAGGAGAGGTGGATAATTTTTGGGTGATAAATAGTAAAATAATGAGGCTGAGGATGGAGAGGGTGACGGCCGTTGTCCGCAATGGCGTGCTGCCAAAATCAATGTTTATGCTATGCGTCCCCGCAGGCACGGGCAGGCTGATGAGGCCGTATCTGCCAGTGGGGGTGATGGGAACAGGGTTGCCGTCAACCTTCGCCCCCCAGCCCGCATAATCAAATGTATTGGCTGTCAAGGTGAATGGCTCGCCAGCGGTGACGGCCGCCTCCAGATGCAATGGGTGATGATTGGTGATGGAAACGGCCGCTGCTGACGAAACAAATGGCTCCGTTGCTTGCTCTGATGGCATTTCATTCACCGTTAAGGGTAAATACTCTCCTTTCGCTGTTGTACCGATGATGAGGGTGCTGTATTCAAACGCTTGCAAATCGGCGATGGTTGGCGACTCTAATCCAGGGCAGTAGCGGGCATCCAAAAAGTATAAGTCGGCTCCAATGAGCAGGGGGATGAATAGCAGGGCGGCGGCAAGGCGGACGGGGGGACGGGGGATGAGGTCTAAAGTTATGCCAACGAGCATGGCGAGGGTGAGCGCGGCGGGGCCGAGCATCCGCCAGGGGAATTGCACAAATTCAATCAGCGGCAGGTTTGCCCATATGGGGGTGGAGATGGAGAGCATGAGAACGGTGTAAACGGCCGTTGCGTTAGCAAAAAAAAGCGTGAGCAGCGGAAACTTCGTCCACTTTTTATTCCATCCTAAGAAAATGGCGGGTAATGCTAACAGTAAGGGGATTAACCCTAATGCACGTTCGGGGGATGGGTTTAACAAATCGCTGTAAACGACAGGCGGCGGAGTAAAAATCTCATAGAGAGTGACGAAATTGCCCCAATAGACAAATGTAGGCGGCACGAGCAGGCGATCACTATGAACCATCGCCCGTTCGATGAGGGCGGGCAGCCAGAAGAACGTTGTGATGCCTAATCCAAGCAATAGAGCGGCACTAATGATAATGAATCGCTTAATTAGCACCGCATTACGGTTTGATTGCTCTGTTTGCAGAAGGGGTAAATTGATAATGCCATACAAGCCAAGCAAGGGGCTGAAAATGAGCGCGAAGACATTGTGCATCAGCAAAATGGCGGCGTAACTGAGGGTTGTGAGCAAAAAGTACCGTCGTCCGCCTGTGCGTGCCAATCGCCCCATTCCCCAGAGGGCGAGCGGCAGGAGCGGCCACGCCATCGTTTCGGCTAAATTGCCGCGAAAGAGGATGTCGTAGGCGAGATAGGGGGCGTACATGAAGGAAACGGCCGTTACCAACGCCCCAAGTTTAGACAATTGATCTCGGGCGAACAGGTACGCTGTCACCCCTGAAAGGTAGAAGCTGAGGGCGAAGGAGACGCGCAGGGCAAGGTTGAGATTGCGGGTTAGTAGACTGATTAGTTCAGCGACATAGGTGGAGAGCGGGGCGTAAAAATTAAAAAATGGGTAGCCGTATCCATACGCCATATCTGGAGCCCAACGGCTATAGAAGATGCCTTGCCGCAACATATGGTCAAGCTGGGTCAGGCGGAAGAGATGAAAGGCGGCATCATCGGTACAGGGCAAGGATGGTTGTAGAATGGCTTGCAGGCCAAGAAGGGCAAGGGCAAGGAGCGTTAATGGCGGTGCAAAGCGACGCAGATAGTTCATAAACGTATTTTTACCCCAAGTGGATGGCAGGTCAAATAGGGGGTGACTGATTAGCTTTTGGCAAGCGATAGGTTGCAAAAATTGACCATGCAATTTTCCAAAATTGCACTACAGAAAACCCCGAAGAATGTAGGCCAAGCTATACTAGGTCAAGGTGACAGGCAGTTGGCAACTGCCTGTCACCTGAAAAAACCGTTCTCCTACACTATATTACCGCTTATTTGCATACCATTCCCAAAACGATTTTACCCCATCAGCAACGGAGATTTTGGGATCGTAGCCTAATATGTTTCGTGCTTTGGTGATGTCCGCTTCGTTACGAATGAAATCGGCCGCGATGCGTGGTTTGTTGATGAGATTGGCTTTTTTGCCAGCCAATCCTTCAATCATGTCCACAAAATCACGCAAAAGCAGCGGTTCACCGCGCCCGATGTTGATGATTTCATACCCCAGCGGCTTGTCTAGGGCAAGGACAACGCCATCGGTGTTGTCGTCCACATGCGTCCAGTCGCGGTACATTTGGCCGTTGTCGTAGAGCGGGATTTGGGTGCCATTTTCGATGCTGTCGAGCAACAAATAGGCCATCATATCTGGACGGCCGTGTGACCCATAAACCGTAAAGAAGCGCAACACCGTGAAATTCATGCCAAACAGATGATGGTAGGTGAACCCCAACATTTCTGCGGCGCGTTTTGCCGCCGAGTAGGGTTGCAACGGCCGATCACAATTGTCCGTTTCGATAAACGGAATGCGCGTCGTGTTGCCATACACCGATGAGGTGGAAGCCATGACGAAATTGCCAACATCGGTTGCCAACGCCGCATCCATCAGATGTTGCGTGCCATTCATGTCCACTTGCACATACATTTGCGGATATTTGACGGCGTTTCGCACACCTGCAAGGGCGGCTAAATGGGCGACAGCATCAAATTTCTCGGCCTTGAATATCTCCATGATGTGGTCGGCATCGCGGATGTCGGCTTCGATCATTTTGAAGTTGGGAATGGATGCTAATCGTGCCGCTCGCTCTCGTTTGATAGATGAGGGGTAGACAATATCATTGAAATTGTCAATACCAACAACATCATCGCCCCGTTTGGCGAGTTTTTCGGTTAAGTGCATGCCGACGAATCCGGCCGCGCCAGTGACTAATACTTTCATTTTTACTCCTCTATTTTGAACCGACTCGTTCCACGCTCTGCGTGGAATGCCATCTTTCGACGCTCTGCGTCGCATGGGACGCAGAGCGTCCAGTCGGCATTCCCACGCAGAGCGTGGGAACGAGATGATTCTTTATCTTTTTAATTGTCGTAATGCTAAAGCAATGACAGTTGCCCAAACTACAACCTTAAAC
>WFSA01000019.1 GCA_015486215.1 Anaerolineae bacterium
GACCTCAACATGGGATGTAGAACTCTTCTTCCTCCCCTTGATCGGCATTGATTCTGCTCGTGTTACCAGATCGGCTACAGCATCATACTTTCCCATAACAGATATAGCTATCGGTGAGCGGACGGATGATGGTGCTGTTGCCACCTCATATCAAGCTATAAATGGTATTAATTTGGCGGGAGATGGAAGATGCACTCTCATGGGAGATCCATTTTCTCCCAAAAAGTCGGTTTTTAGATCAAGGTATAGTCCATATTCATGGAATGGTGATGAATTTACATATCGGTATCGCATTATGATTCCTGCGGATTACAAATATGATTATGTACGGGTAGAAATCCTTGATCCTGACTCATGGTCGGAACAGCTAGCTCCTGAATTTGAGTCGAACTATACATATTCGGGGGTAGTTCAAAAATTGAGGGAAGAAGATGGTGAGTCAAACATTGCATCAGGGACTAATACAGCAGACGTTAGAAGTGGGAGTGTTTTTGATGTTGCTGCTGTAGCTACAGGAGAAGATGCGTATGTAGGGGAAGAATACGAAGGTCGTGAAGTAACTACAGAAGATATTAACCCATGGTGGTTTCTTCGTTTAGATGCACATTATCATACCGATTGTGGCGACCTGCCTGCTTCATATGATTTTTCTCAAAACAACATCACTAAATTTGAACTTTCTTACATCAGAAGAAATAGTGATAACAATACCAATGAGCTAATAGATTTAGTCTCATATACAGGTCAACAAGGAGGAGATCTTCATACTCCACCAACTCATGATACGAATCTCCGTTGGGTTTCACCAGGCTCTGACCGAAATGAAGGAGATCAGCCTGTGGCGGTGCCGGTAGATGCTGGTTCTATGTTAACTTCTTTTACAGTGGATATATCTGATGATAGTACAGATGTGCCTGGTATATTAGTTGAATCAGGCAGTGGTATCCGTTACCTATATTTTGGTGTAACCTCTATAGGGGGGCAAAGTCAAAATGGGTTTGATTTATGGGCAGGGCCGCCTATATATTTTGACAAGAATGGGAATGATCTGCTCGATGCGGATGATGTTCCTAGCAATATAAATGAGCGCAACCTCTATTTAGTTGAACATAGAGGCGGCCATACGGCAGAAGGGCTTGAAATTTACGCGATGGGACAGCTGCCAATGAAATCCCTTGCCGATAACCCTGCCAATATCCCTTTGGTATATATTGGGCCGCAATATACAGGAAACATTGTAGAAGTTACCTTGTTTGATGCTGACCAATATACATACGCTCCCATAATTTTCTACTTTGATACTATTGCTTTTCAACCTGATACGAGCTGTTCACCAGAGGAAGGTTTTGATGGATATTGTGATGGTGTAGATTGGGATATGACAGATTGGGCGATGTCATTTGGGAATAATGACATCAGGGATCCTGATGGGGAGTTTGCTAATGAACGTTGCCGATTTTATGGAGGCAGTGGAAGGACTGATTGTGCAAGCGTTTGGGTTGATCCACCATATCGGATTGAGGTTCCTGGTGAGCCAGAAGGGTGTAATATATTCGCATTACCACCAAATGGCATCCGTAATGTAGAGGCAGATCATCCAAAATGTATACCGTTCTATGGCGGCCGATTAACCGCGTATTACCGTGCCGGGCAAAATGATGTATACGGTTGGAATATAGAAATGCCTGGCATTCCCTCCTTAATAAGATAAAGGGGATATTCCGGTTGGGGGCGGATACCTGACAGGTTTTCTTACGATACTCGTGTGAAACGAGAGGCGTTAGTGAAACCTGTCAGGTTTTTTCCCCGAAATATTGAAAAGTTACATTTTATACTAAATAGACCACGCCCAACTTAGGCGTGTTCTGAAAAATAAATAGGAAACAGATGTCATTCCCGCGAAGGCGGGAATCCATTTTCTACAGGAGTGGATTCCCACCTTCGCGGGAATGACAATCAAAGTTATACGGTTTCTTTATTCCTGTTTTATTTTGGGAAACCGCCTTATCAATTATTAGTTGATAACGGAGTTATGATGAGACAGAACTTGTTTGATTTTATTAATCGCCTGACAGAAGAGCCAGACCGTTCCAATCAAAGCGGGCAAGGGTTGCTTGAATATATAATTATTATAGCGTTAGTCGGTATTGCTGTGATAGGTGCTGTCAGCATCGCCTCCCCTGCTATTTCCAATACCTTTGAGAGATTTGTTGATGCAGGCAAAGTCGCTCCGCCATCCCTTGCTAATTACACGCCGCCGCCGCCAACGGCCGCAGAGCCAAGCCCCACTCCTGACGTATACAATATAACCATTAGTATAAACAGCGAAGCAGGCAGTTCGGGCAGTACGAACCCGCCCGCTGGTACCCATCTCGTACCAAGCGGAAAAACATTTACTTTGACAGCAACGACAACTGATCATTTTCTTGGTTGGACAGGAGATATAAACAGCCCGCATGAGACATCTTATATTGCGATGGACGAGGAGCGGTTTGTTACCGCCAATTTTCGTGTGAACTGTTATACATTGGATGCGGCCGTTTCTATCGGCAGTGTGGGCAACATCAGCCAAAGCCCCGCTCCAAATTGCGCGTATGATTCTAATAAATACAGGGTTGGATCCGTTATCACATTAACGGCCGATATCGACCCCGAAGTTGATTTTTACGGGTGGACCAGTCCATACTTCCCTGGTAGTTTAGATACGAATCCACAAGTTACCATCACGCTTGTAGAAGATACTAAAGTCAGGGCTAATTATGAATCTAAATGTCATACATTAAGCACACATTCTGGTGCTAATGGGAGTATTGGCGTGTCGTTCCTGCCAGGAGCAGAATGCCCTGATGGTTCAGCGCATAGCTACGCCTATAATGCAAGAGGGATTTTTACATCAAACCCTGATGACAGTCATCAATTTGATCATTGGGAGTACGGCCCGATATCAGGCACGCTTCAGAGTGGTACAGACAATCCATTCATACTCTATATGACAGATGACTTAGTTGTCAACGCATTCTATACAGAAAAATGTCTTACCATAAATAAAATAGCGGATGGAGGAACTATTAATACTGTTTCACCATTACCTGAGTGTGGTGGCAGCGGCTATCGATGGAATACGAAGGTAACATTTCAGGCAATTCCAGACAGCGGCATGAATTTTACCTCCTGGTCCGGGGATGCAGTTGGCAGTGCGCTCACCACGACTGTCTACATTAGAAAAAATATAGATGTGATCGCTAATTTTGGTGGCTGCCATGCGTTGACCGTAAATGCTAATGGTGCAGGCAGTGTCAGCCAAAGTGCTTCTAATGGCGAGTGTGGAGCGGGGTATTATCCAGATGAAACGCTGGTAACATTGACAGCCAACCCTGATGGAGAAAACGACTTGCTTAATTGGAACGGCGATATCATCGGTGACCTTGCTGGCAAGGTTGTGCAGGTAATCGTTGATGGAGATAAAACTGTTACAGCTAATTTTGAGGCGTGCTACACATTGACAACGGCCGTTAATGGCAGCGGCACCGTCACGGATAATGGAACAGTTTGCTCCACAAACAGCAGTAAATATGCGCCGCAGACGACAGTAGCCATAAACGCTAATCCAGCTGATGGGAACCGATTTACATCATGGAGCGGTGATTTAATATCCGAAGATAATCCTGCTGAAATCAGCATGAATGGGAATGAGAGTGTGACAGCCGCCTTCGTCTCCTGCGCTCCCTTGCCGGGTGTATGGACAAATAACGATATTAACGCGGCGGCCGGCAGCAGTTGTTATGAGAATGTTGGCGGTAATGAAACCTTTACGATCATTGGTGCCGGCAACGGCATTGCCGGCACAACGGATGGCTTCCGTTTTGCTCATCAAGAGTTTAGCGGCGATGGATATATCATTGTTCACGTTGATTCCCAAGAAAATACACATGATTACGCCAAAGCGGGCATTATGCTTCGTGATGGTACTGGCTCGCAGGCGAGAAATGTCTATTTAGCGGTGACACCAAATCAGGGTATCCGTTTCCAATGGCGCACAGCGAATGGTTCTGCGGCATCAGGCGCACCATCTGTTAGCGGTCACGCTCCCGTTTGGCTTAGATTAGACCGAAACGGTGACGCATTCACAGCCTCTTACTCTACCGACAAGGTGAATTGGACGGTGATTCGCACGCAAAATATAGCGATGCCGACAACGCTGCGTGCAGGCTTGGCTGTGACTTCACGCAATAATGAAAAACTCTCAGAAGCGGTTTTTACAGGATGGGATATGGGGGTGAACCGCTCTATCAATGTAACTGTTGCAGGACAGGGCGAAGTGACCATCACTCCGCCTAATACAGTATGCCCTCCGAATTGTACGGTGCCCGCTCTTGATGGTGATACAGTGACACTTACGCCGGCGGCCACCGCGGTGGGATTTGGCTTCACCGGCTGGAGTGGTGATGCTGGCTGTACGGGAAGCCCAATAGCGACCCTCACGATGAATAAAAGTTATAATTGTACCGCTACATTTGCACTAACTTGCGATCCAGTGCCTTCTGGCTGGACAGCGGCCGATATCGGTAATGTTGGAGCGACAGGGCATACCTGTTACACACCGCCATCTAATGAGTCATTCATTGTTAATGGTTCAGGTGCTAACATTTGGGGTGATCATGATGCATTCCAATATGCGTACAGGCAATGGAGCGGGGATGGCACGATAACAGCCTATCTCGTGTCACAAGAAGATACTGGTGATTACGCCAAAGCTGGTGTTATGTTCCGTGACACGTTGAACGATGGTTCTGTGTATGCGATGACATCTGTCACACCTGATAATGGGCCTGGCACGCGCTTCCAATATCGAGGAAATGGTGGTGGTTCATTGGTGAGCAGCGGCTCTGATGTTCCTGCACCTGTGTGGATAAGAGTTGTGCGGGTTGGAAATACGTTTACGGGGTATCGCTCTGCCGATGGGAGTAATTGGACATTGATTGAGTCTGTTGATATTACAATGGCAGATCCTATCTATGTCGGGTTGGCTGTCACAGCGTTCGATTACGGGACGCTTTCTTCGGTTGTATTCACTGATGTTACGGTTACTTCCCCGTAGTCTTCTGGGCGACCCAGCGGGTCGCCCTTACGGGGGATGGAATTGTAGGGGCGACCCGCTGGGTCGCCCCTACAATTTAAGCCGTTTTGTTTGCCCGCCTCTTTTTCACCATATTCCATAATAACTGTATTTCACTGATACGCAATAGATACGCCATCACCCCGTAGGTGAGCAGGCCGACAAGCCCGGCCGTGCCAACGATGAGCAGATGGGTGAAAAAAGGGGAGGCAATTGTGTTGCCGATGAGGTCTGTGATTATACGCATTGTGCCAAGAGCAGCTAATCCAGTCGCTATGGCGGCGGCTAAGGATTGCAATAAGGCGTGGCTGATGCCGTAGCCTGACAGTTTGCCGACATGCCGCCGTAAGAGCCAAAGCATAACGGCCGTATGCACAATATGTTTAACCGCATCGGCGACCATCAAACTGTATAAGCCGATGGAGTTGACAAGAGAAACGGCCGTTATCATATAAACCCCCACGCTGAACACCCCCACAGCCGCTGGCCGCCACGTATCCTTTCGCGCATAAGAGGCAAACACCAACATCTGATCGACAGCGGCGAACGGCAGCCCAATCAGGTATACACGCAAAACTTGGGCTGTGATTTGTGAATGTTCAGGCGTAAATCGGCCGCGTTGGAAGAGCAAAATGACGATGGGCAACGCCAGCGCGAACAGTCCCGCCGTCGCGGGCAGGATGAGGGTGATGACCAGTCGAATACCGTCGGCTAAGGTTTGGCGGTAAGCGGAGAGCCGATCTACCGCTTGGCGTGACAATGTGGGCAAGGTCGCCATTGATAGGGCGGTGACGACGAGTCCGAGCGGGAATTGATATAGCGTGGTGGCGAATTTCATATAGGAAATACTTTGATCGCCGACGCTGGTCGCCAGCCGATAGCTGTATACCCCCATCGCTTGATTGACGAGTAAGCCGGCTACAATCGGGGCGTACAGTTTTAGAATGTGGCGGATGGCGGGATGGTGCCAGTTGAGATTCCAGCGTAAACGCGCGTCACGCAATCCCACCCATTGCAAAATTAATTGCAAGGTCGCCCCCAGCAACATACCGTGGACAAGGCTTTCGATTTTATCGGGATTGAGCAGGGCGATGACGACGATTGTGCCATTGAAAACGGCACTCATAAAGGCGGGCAGGGCGAAGCGGCGCAGGGCGTATAAAGTTGCGCTCAACACGGTGGCGATGCCTAGAAAGAGGATGGCGGGAGCGGCGGCACGGACAAGAGTGATGCTGATGTCGCGTAAAAGGGGGTTGTCGAATTTATCTGCGCCGACGAGATCGGCGACGAAAGGGGCGGTGAGTTCGATTAGGATGACAACGGCCGTTAAGGCGACCAATGCAATCGTCAACACCATGCTGACCAACTCCCATAACGCCTCACGCCGCTCTTTGGCCGCATATTCGCTGAATATGGGGACGAGGGCAGAGTTGACCATGCCGCCGATAATCAGTTCATAGAGGCTCATCGGCACATACGCCGCGATTTCAAATGCGCTTAACAGCCCCGACGCGCCAAATAGATTCGCTTTGACGATCTCCCGTGCCATCCCCAGCACGCGGCTGATGACGTTGGCAATGGCTAAAATGGCGGCCGCTTTGACGATGCCTTGTTGTTCGGCTGCGGCTGAGTTTGTGGAAACGGCCGTTTCTTCTTCTTCTCTCAAATGCTCTCCAAGCAGGTCAAATTTGTGAACTTGACTACAGGTAAGGATAAGGGCGGCATTGTAGGCGATTGCAGATAGGCGGGCAAGGACGGGCGGGCGACGGTTTGCCTGCGATTTGGCAATACTGTTCATAATGGGTATCTTCTCAGTATTCTGGGGAGACTTGACAAATTTTCCTAATGATACTCGTGTAAAATAAAGTGCTGATGAAATTTGTCAAGTCTTGTCCACGATTTATTGAGAAGATACCATAATGGCTTATCATGTGGATATATTAAGGGAAAACTCGTAAATAACTGTGGGCAAGGTGACAGGCACTTGCCAAGTGCCTGTCACCTGAAAGTCCAAAGTTAAAAACGAACCCTCCCTAAGGGAAGGTTCGTAAACAACTTTGGAGTTTCGTCATCGCCCTCCCACCC
>WFSA01000020.1 GCA_015486215.1 Anaerolineae bacterium
GGATGATGGCAATTGATGCGGCGGCATTTTGGGTGCTTGTTTTTTGAACGTTTTCTTAACGGTCTGTCGGGAGGGGGGGGATTGTTTCTTGAACGGCCGTCTTTTCTCAGGCAGTTTGACTAATCGCAAGGCGCGTTCGTCTACTTTTAACGCTTGTGCCAACGCTTGCCAATAATGATCGCGCTCGACTGGCTCGCCAATATCTTTGATGAGGGGGATAACTTGCCGGGCAACGGCCGTTTTTGCTTTGGCATCGCTCATGTCCAAATCGGCCGTTGCCACGCTGATGACATATTCGACGACGGGACGCGCCTCTGCCAGCAATTTTGTCCACTCGCTTGGATTTTCGGCGATGATATTGTCGGGGTCTTTGCCGTCGGGCATACTGATGATACGAATATCCGCTTTCAGCCGCCCTTCATGCTTCACCAGCCCGCGTGCATCAAAAGTAGAGACAGATTCTCTGTCCAGCGTTTCGCGTGCGACTTGTAAGCCGCGCATCGTCGCTTTTTGGCCGGCGGCATCGGCATCAAGCGCGAGAATGAACCGTTTGGTGTACCGTTTCAGCATGGTTAGCTGTCGTTCGGTCAGCGCGGTTCCCATCTGCGCCACCACATTGCGAAACCCGCCCTGCCACGCTTGGATCACATCCATATATCCTTCGACGATGACGACTTGGCGGGCTTCACGGATATGCCGTTTGGCACTGCTGAGACCGTAGAGGACACCGCTTTTGTCGAAAACGGCCGTTTGCGGTGAGTTCAGATATTTAGGAACCCCATCCTTTTCCATCGTCCGTGCGCCAAATCCAATGACACGGCCATCGAGATTGCGAATCGGGATCATAAACCGATTACGAAAACGGTCATACGTCGTTCCCTTATCTGGATTATGGGTCAACACGCCCACGCCCAATAAATCCTCATCCGAATACCCTTGTCCGCTAAAATGGGTGCGGCACGCATCCCACGACAGCAATGCGTATCCTAGTCGGAAAGCGGCGATTGTCTCGGCATTTAGGCCGCGATTCTTTAAGTAAGTACGTGCCGCTTTCGCTTCAGGGGCGTATAAAAGCAGTTGATGGAAATAATCGGCAGCGGCATCCAGCAGGATAAATTTTTGTTCATCGGCCGCCTGTTTTTTCTTATTGATAGGACGGAGCGGTTTTAGCTGGACACCTGCCCGTGCGGCTAACTCCTTCAACGCCTCCTTAAAATCCCATCCCTCTTTTTTCATCACAAAGGAGAAGATGTCACCCCCTTCAGCGCAGGCACCAAAACAACGCCATGTCTGCGTTTCGGGGAAAACGTAAAAGGCGGGCGTGCGGCTATTGGGGTGGAAGGGGCAAAAACCGCTGTGATTATGGCCTGAGCGACGCAGTTCAACATAATCGGATACGATGTCTACGATGTCTAAGCGGCTTTTGATTTCGTCAATATCATTCATAAAAGTGTAAAAATAATGATCCGCAGATTTCACGGATTGACGCGAGCTTTTTACGCCATACCCTAAATCAATCAGCAGAGTAGTTTAAAAGCGGGATTATAACGGAAGGGAGGGAGATGGTGTAGAGAAACGACGAATGAGGGGGAAATTAGAATAATGTCCAAAATGGACAAACGTATTCTTCGGGTTTTTCGTATCTTCTCAGTATTCTGGGGAAACTTGACAAATTTTCCTAATGGTACTCGTGTAAAATAAAGTGCTGATGAAATTTGTCAAGTCTTGTCCACGATTTATTGGGAAGATACGGTTTTTCCATGAAATCGTCATGCCCCCGCACACAGGAATTGCCGCACTGAGAACCGTATCTTTGTGATTTTATATGGGAGTAGGACGCAGGTTTTCAGGATTCTTTCGTTCTATCATAACTACTCAGCCCTTGTCCAAATTCACCACAAAGACACGAAGAATTCTTTGTGATGAAATAATTGATAGGCTGAGTAGTTACATTCTATCTGCGTTTATCCTGAAAACCTGCGTCCTATTTATGATGCCAAACTAAATCCCCTGCATTGATTATGGCTGCGGGAACTGTCCGCTGCCGCTCACTTCTCCATCTGGCTCAAGCGGGATGCCGCTATTTACGATTACATTGCCAAAAACATCGGTAACACGGAATGTATAAGGGCCAGGTCCCATACCATTATATTCCTCTATAAAGTAGTTATATGATGTGCGCGGTAATTCTTGGAATGAGCCGCCTTCATTTAGAAACTCTACTTTGGCGATGGGATTGCTATGATTGCGAATTTGAACGGCCGTCCACCATTGATTGCTCCCATCCTTAAAATGATACGCAATCGGATCTGTCAACGGGTAGCTGACCAGTTGCCATTGGATGTTTATACGGCCGTCAGATATAACCCCAATTTTAGCAAACGCCTCGCGGCTCAAATCAACTTGATCTAGATCACAACCCGCACATTCATCCGTGATACGAACAGTGACTGTACCATCTGGCCCTGTCACTTTCACATACGCGCCGCATAACGCCGAACTGTCATAATCAAAATGATTCATAGCCGCCACCATCAAATTCTCTGGCGAAGGCGGATAAAGGCAGGCACCAGTAACACGGCCGGCATTATAATACCAAGTCCCCTCTCCTGTATGTACTGCCCCAAAAGGAGTCTCTCCCGGAGGAGTCATAATAATAGGAAGATAAACATACGAATCAGCGGCAGGCTCTTTTTGCGATGCGGTTATACTAGACCTGAATATGAATAGCATAATCAAAGATATGCTGAGAATACTTACTGTTTTTTTTAACATAATTTTCTTGTCACTACGGTATCTTCTCAATAAATCGTGGATAAGACTTGACAAATTTCATCAGCACTTTATTTTACACGAGTATCATTAGGGAAATTTGTCAAGTCTCCCCAGAATACTGAGAAGATACCTGAGTAATTACCTCTGGAGATGCCTAAGTAGTTACATCTTCGGTTCTGCGGCAACTCCCATGATTATGCGCTGTAGTCGCGGCCTTGTGTCCGCCCAGTTGAGGGCGACCACAAAGGTACGCCCCTACGCCTGACGATTTCACGAGAAAACCCAAAGAACTACATTTTCTTCATCATTGGGATTTTATTTTTACTCTGCATTCAACCCAGCTTGCCATTGGGCATAATAATAGTTGAGCAGAGGGACGAATTCGGCCGTTGCTTTTTGGCCGCCAGCGGCCGACGGATGGCTGTCGCGCAATGTGCCGTAAGCGGATAAGTTCGAGCGCTCAGTCTGGGAATGCTGCACCGCACCATTCCACCAGCGATGATGATTGCCCTCATCCAGCCACAGATCATTGCTACTGCTATTGCCGCCATTACTGGTTAATACATTGTAAAAGTCAAAAACAGCGACATTTTTATGGGGATATTCAGCCAGCCATTCGTTGAGCAACCACTCATTAAAGGCGCGGGCGTTGGCGGCGTGCTTGCCATCCGTCCCCTGCCATTTGTCAAATCGCACCAACGGCGGAGCGGTAATGACGACAAAAAGTTTATCTGGTTGAGTGGCAAAGTAAGTCAGCAATTCGGTATATATCCCTTTCACATTACTAACCGTCATATACGCGTCTCCCGCCCACGCATCTCGGCCGTGCAATGGATTATCGCCAATCGTCGGCGGATCGTCTGGGCTGCCAGCCAGATGGGAGTTGGGATAGCATGATTTGAACATGATGATCTCATTTTCTTGTGACGGATCGGGATCGCTCATGCGGCTGTACTCGCCAAAAAACGTCCAATCAGGCTCACCGCTGAGATTTTGACCAAACTCATTATAGATGGCTTCCATATACACATCCCGATTTTCGCCGACAAACCATTCCGGCCAATGGCCGATGTCTGTACGGTTGCCCAAATCGTTCCCGTCTGCTGCCCAATCATAATTTGTGCCACTGACAAAATAATTATTATTCATCAACGCTTGCCCCAAGCCGCCCGCTAACTCATGCTCGCCGCTATCGGCCAGCCAATTGCCGCCAGTAGAGTGGTGCAAAAAGATGAGTTTGACTGGTTCTTCTGGTGGTGCGGGACTGTTTATTAATGCTTTTTCTGGCGGGGATGATGGGGTCGTCTTGGTGGGGAGTCGTTGGATGCCGTATACAATGATGGCCATAAGTAACAGTATAACGACGGATAGGATGATCAATTTACTGTTCATGGGAAACTCCTTAGGAATGAGGATTAAATAAAACCCGAAACTTCCATCTGTCATCCCCCCATCTTTATGAGGGCAGGCTCTGCGAAGACAGGAATCCACAGTCTAGAAAATCATAGATTCCCGCCTAAAAGAGTTTACCCTCACGAAGGTGAGGATGGGGCGGGAATGACAACTTTGGTAGTTAAATAAATCCTCGTTCCTTAGGTCAAGGTGACAGGCACTTGGCAAGTGCCTGTCACCTGAAAGTATTACGGTGAAAGCGGCCCAGTAACATTGTTATACGGAAGATTAATGATTTCGTGATTCTCCCGCACGGCGCCGTAACTGCTGTTTTGATTAGCGGAATCAACCTGTACCCACACTATATCAGTCGATTGAAGCGGCCATATGATGTTACTCTTATCTGCATGGTAATACGCGCCGCCAACGGTTAACGTCAACACCGCACCTGGTTCTAGCGGCAAGGCGGATTGGGTAACACCCCATACCACCCCTCGTGTACTAAGATGCTGCCATGTTTTATTGTACGATGGTGATGCAGTGGGATTGATATACACGTCTACCCAGAACTCATTTTGTTCCAGATGATCAATAGTTTTGGGACCTTGATTCTTAATTGTCACGGCAATGCCATTCGCCGTCATTGAGACGTTACTTACTACCAAGTCTGGTGCAGAGGCGTAATTATTCATAATCACGGGTAAATATATCAACTGCTGAGTAAGCGTGCTGTCGATGGTAACAACGGCCGTATCCCGATTATTACGCCTATCAGGGTCGCCGATATCAGAAGTAATCCAAGCGGTATTCGTTATACTGCCCGCTGCAGCAGGAGCATTAGCCGTAATAGTGAACATCGCCGTTGCGCCAACATTCAATCCACTGGGAAGCGTGCAGATAACCAATGGCGCGTTACTGCTGTCACATCCCGCCCCCGCCGCGACATTGATCAGGCTAACAGGTAACTGATCGGTTATGGTGATGACGCTGCTAACGGTGTATGGGCCCGCGTTGCTGACCGTCAACGTATATGTGATCATGCTGCCGCCAGGAACAGTTTGGCTGGGTGCAACCCGTTTGATGATACCCAAATTTGCTGATGGATTGACGGTAGTAGTGATGATGCTGCGATTTGATCCTGTGAGGGTGTCCTTAACGGAAGAGGTAATCTCAGCCGTGTTGGTGATGATGCCGCTGATATTGGGCGCAAGTGCGGTGATGGTCAACATTTGAGATGTGCCGACTGGGAAATCGGCCGTTTCAAACATCAACGGATCACTTCCCGTCTGCGTCCATCCAGCAGGAAGGATTGTGTTCACATCGCTCAATCCGGCGGGAAGGGTGTCGCTGACAATGACCGTATCCGTCGTCAACGTGGCGATTTGCAAATCCCAGCCGCCGACGAAATTGCCGCGATCTGAGTCAAAGGTGTCGTAAACATACAACTTCCATACCCCATTGGGGTCAGATTTGGTGAAATCAGAGAGACTGCCCCCATGCGGCCCAGAAGGCGCGGGAGAAGGCATATCATCAGAAAGCCCATGATTGGTGGGGCGGTAGACGACTGTGCTGCTGATCGCACTGTTCAAAGGCATCTCTTGTCCGCTATCGTTAATCGTCATTGTGATTGCGGATGTGTCTATGCCGCCGCCGACATTTGCCATTAAGAGTACCGTTCGCCCGTTTGGTCCTACTAACAACGCTTCGATATCAGCAGGGAAGGTGTGTTCGAGGCTGTTCAAGGTGACGGTGATGTTTTCGACCAACCCTTCCATGCCGCCCACATAGATAGAGGAGGGGTACGGATACCCCGTCCCGCCCCAAGGGATGTGAAGCCGATCGTGGTTGCTAAAGGTCAGCTTGTCCCTGCGCTCGCCAGCGTTGATATAGCCGCTATTGCTGATGGTGATGGTATAGGTGAGCGGGCCGTTTGCCAGCACGGGGTCTTCTACGTCCGCTTTGACAATATGCAAATCGGCGGTTGGTAACACATAGGTATACGCTTTGGCATAATTATTCCCCTCATCTGGATCGTAGGTGCTGGATGAGTAGACGACAACTTTATTGCCGACAATGCCGCTGACTGGGGCAACGGCCGTGATTTGAAGGGTAGACGTTACGCCCGTCCCAATAGATGGTATCGTACAAATTATCTCAGTGGCAGGCGTAGCGGTGCATGTCCAGCCGTCACTAACGGTTACGACCCCCATCAACCCATCAGGAATAAAGAGCGTATCTGTGAGAGTTACATTAGTGGCGGTGGCTGGCCCTGTGTTGGTCACATTAATGGTAAAGGTGATCGGATCACCCGGATTTACAGGCTCAGGTGATGCGGTTTTGGCGATGACGAGATCGGCTAAACTGGTAATAAGCGTATCTTCCGTATCACTGAGATGGGATGTTGTGTAGACGGTGCTGTTCAGCACGGTTATCCAAGCCGTGTTGGTGATGATGGTGCCATCGTCCGTTATCGGGGCTGTGCCGCTGATGATGAGGCGCGGCCAACTGTTTATCGCCAAACTGGGGGCGGTGCAAGAGATGATATTGCCTGCTGGCAGATCACATGCCACCGCTGCGCTCCAATCCCCTTCTGCTCTATACCCAGTGATGGTGATGGGAAGCGTGTCTGAAATGTGCACGCCCCATGCGTAACTGGGGCCGTTATTTTTCATCGTCAGAATGTACGTTATGACGCTGCCGGGATTCACGGGGTCGTGCGCGCCGTAAGGCCAATCTCGATACACTTCGCCGCCGCGCTCGTTTCTATGGTCATCATCAAATTTGTAGATGTCAATTTCCACTTCTGATCGCACGGTGGCGGTGACGCTTGCGCTGATAATGGTGCTGATATTGGAGGCGGTGAGGGTTGCCGTGTTCGTAATTACGCCGAGCAGGCGGGGATCGGTATGGCCGTATGCGGTCACGGTAACGGTTTCTCCTACGCCGATCCTGCCTACGTTACAGGAAAATGCGTCGTCAACGGCCGTGCACCCCCCTTGACTTGCGGTAAGTATGTGATGATCGGGCGCAATCTCTACCCAAACTAATTGTGGTGTGTAATCGGAAGCGTCGCTCTCGAAAAATACACGGTATTGGAAATATGGGTTGTCGGCAACACCAGCCATTGTGAAGGTGGGCGGCGTGCTGCCGTCGTCTTGATAATAGGTAACGGCCGTGCCGTCATGCCCAATAAACGGTTCGCCAACACAGTTGGCATCATCACAAGAGCGAACTTGTAAGCTCAACCGCAATGCGCCGCGCAGATAATGGTCTAACGCTTCCCCAACTGACAAGGTGCGGCTGTACACAGCAACCTCATCTATCCGTCCGCTAAAGTAAGATGTGGTATCGGTGATAACCGCTCCCATCTCCGTTCTGGTCACTTGATAGGATGATCCCAAACGGTATGCGTCACCGCCCGTCCAAATGGTGTCGATGCCGTCAAGTTTGGCAACTTGTTCACCATTGACAAACAGTTTCATATCCCCATTGCTCTGGGCTGTGCCAACCAGATGATACCAACGGTTGAGTGTTATCGTATTGGGGGAGGTGATGGTTTTGCGTTCGCCATCGAAGAGGGTGTGTTGAAAACGGCCGTCTACAATCCCCAACATATGCGAATGAGTAATACCGCCGCCGCTATCTGTCCGCAAAATGAAAGAGGTATCTGTGATCGAGGTCGGATAGACCCACGCCTCAACCGCGTAACGAATCGGATCAAATGAGTCTGGGATGAGAACAGTCTGGTTTAGTGCGGCATCAAATTCTAACGCTTGATCAAAACGCCCAGCCACATATGTCGGGCAATTTGTGCAGCTCCCATTATTTCCCGCTCCAGAACTATCCATACGATCGCCGTCCAGATGCAGTAAGACGTGATTATTGCTCATATTGACATTGCCATAAATATAATCACTGTCCGAACCGCCATTGTCTGGTAGCGGAGTCAAGTAGGGGCGGCGCGGCAGCCATGAGAGCGTTGTCCAACTCACCACATTCTGCGCTGACATGATACGAGAGGTAAAGACACCCGTCGGGCTGTTATCCAATTCCAGCCACTCCTGATTATCATCATGGTCGGGATGCCGATCATACCAGCGCAAATTTTGACTGATGCTAGACGTGAAATTTATCTCACTGTCATCACGATGATCTAAAGCGAGCAAGGTAACACTGGGCGGAAGGGTGTCGCTGATAACCGTATTCAACGCAGGACCGCCGCTCAAATTCGTAATATGTATCGTATATGTGATGCTTTCCCCAGCCACAGCATTAGTGGGATACACACTTTTACTAATAGTAAGGTCAGCCGGGCAATCATCATTACGGTAAACGGCGGTAACAAGGGATCCATTCTGACTCTCCCCAGTGAGGAGAATATCCAAATCACCATCGTTATCATAATCCCCCCACGCCACACTGCCAGCCAATACGCCAGTTAAAACGGCCGATGCGGTGATATTATGAGTGAATGTCAGACCGTTATTATCATATAGTTCAGTGACAGGGTTCCCGTTCCCGTCATCTCCAGTGAGGAGAATATCCAGATCACCATCATTATCATAATCCCCCCACGCCACACTGCCAGCCAATACGTCAGATAGAACGGCCGATGCAGTGATATTACGACTGAATGTCAAACCGTTATTATCATATAGTTCAGCGATAGAATGATTATTCTCGTCATTTCCAGTGAGGAGAATATCCAGATCACCATCATTATCATAATCCCCCCACGCCACACTGCCGACCGCTACATCAGTTAGAACGGCCGATGCAGTGATATTACGACTGAATGTCAAACCGTTATTATCATATAGTTCAGTGACAGGGATCCCGTTCCCGTCATCTCCAGTGAGGAGAATATCCAGATCACCATCATTATCATAATCCCCCCACGCCACACTGCTGCCAATTACGCCAGTTAAAACGGCCGATGCAGTGATATTATGAGTAAATGAGAGGCCGTTATTATCATATAGTTCAGCGATAGAATGATTATTCTCGTCATTTCCAGTGAGGAGAATATCCAGATCGCCATCATTATCATAATCCCCCCACGCAACACTGCTATATTTCACGCCAGTCAGAACGGCCGATACGGTGATATTATGAGTAAATGAGAGGCCGTTATTATCATATAGTTCAGCGATAGAATGATTATTCCCGTCATTTCCAGTGAGGAGAATATCCAGATCGCCATCATTATCATAATCCCCCCACGCCACACTGCTATCTCCTACATCAGATAGAACGTCCGATGCGGTGACATTGCCAGTGAATGACACACCGTTATTGTCAAGTATTACAGCGACAGGATGATCCCCAGTAATATATCCAGTGAGGAGAATATCTAAATTGCCATCATTATCGTAATCCCCCCACGCAACGCTGCCTCTATATATTCCTGGCAAGCCTAGACCTATGTCAGTAAAGCCGCTTACGCAGCGGTCTGTAACTACGCCAGCGTTGAATTGCCATTGAGTAGCTGTCATCGTTTCTGTGCCGGTGATATTTTGGGTGCGGGTGGTGGCAATGGCGTATACCAGTTCCCCTTGGTGGAACGGGTTGACGGGTGTGACGATGATCCTGCTGCCCAGTATCACACCATGCGTCGCTGTGACTAAGCCGCTTTGCATACCGTGTATAGCAAAACTGTTGCTAGTGACGCTAGTCATGCTCATCGGCTGGTTGTAATTGGCAAAGATGCTGGTCTTGAGCGTGTTGGTTATGCTGTTACGCGGCGGGAAAACAGATCCCGCTTCTGGCCCTCCTTGCGCGTAAGCAACGGTAGCGAGGCTCATCATTGTAAAAATAATTGATATGTTAATTAAAATGAATATGGTAAATAAACGCTTAATTTTCATCTGAATTTCTCCCATTAAAATAATAATATAAGGTTAATGAATACATAATGGATCTTCTCAATAAATCGTGGACAAGACTTGACAAATTTCATCAGCACTTTATTTTACACGAGTACCATTAGGAAAATTTGTCAAGTCTCCCCAGAATACTGAGAAGATACTACATAATGTTATATTAATCGTATAAATAAGTGACACGAATCGAGTGCAATGTCCCATCCCCCGTTTTATCCAGCATCAAGATTTTTCTCTACGGTTAAAATGATATATTTCGTCGCTTAATTACATGATTGATAACGCTGTTAAAAAACAAAAAGACACAAAAACAGTAAGTCTATCAAGCAACTTCTTTGTAGTCTTCGTGTCTGTGTGCCGTCTTTGATGAGTATATTTTATGGTTCTCTGTGAAATTGGACAACTTCTCAAGGGACAATCATCCATGCTATTCCCATCATATCATAAAAAACTACATACTTGAAGGACAATAGTGCAATTTTACTTTTTTTATGTTTACTTGGGATGGGGGATGGGACGCAGATTGCCATTCTGGATAAACTAGAAAAGAATGATCCGCAAATTTCGCAGATTGACGCAGATAAAAACATTCGGGATTGGTCATCGTTTCGACCACCCCATGCGTATCATTCCCGTGCAGACGGGAATCCACCTCTCAGGGAAGTATGGATTCCCGTCTTCACGGAGCCTGCCCTCACGAAGGTGGGGATGGGGGCGGGAATGACAAACGTGTAATTATTTTTCATGAATGGCCTAAGTTAAGGAGTGATTAACATTCGGAAACTGCCTAAAGAAAAAAAGGTGATGTATAACCCATCTTGAACGTTAGGGCGATTGCAACGTATCTTCTCAAAATTTCGGGGAGACTTGACAGGTTTTCTATAATACTCTTGTGTAAAACGAGAGACTCTTATGAAACCTGTCAAGTCTTTGCCCCAATTTATTGAGATGTTACATCGCAACCTCCAAATCGCACTGTTAAATTCCAAATTTATACTGTTTTTAGCAACCCTACAATTGACATAATATACGAATCGAGGGGAATTTATGCGTTGCGATTGTCATGATCGCATTTCGTGATCGTTTTCGTGAGCGATTTTTTCGATTTTCGATCACGATCACGAGTTAAGGCGAGGTTGCAATCGCCCCATCTCGAACGTTGACTTTTTTCTCCCACTCTGTACAATGCCCCTATGAAAGAAAATAAAATTGAAACGGAGTCTGCTGCCCTGAATTATGGCGGACAGGCTGTTATAGAAGGGGTGATGATGCGCGGCTCAAAAGCGTTAGCTGTCGCTGTCCGTAACCCTGCTGGGAAAATTGTTGTCCATACAGAGCCGCTAAATCAACGTATTTATGGCAGTCGTGTGGCAAAAATGCCCTTTGTGCGCGGCTTAACATTGCTTTGGGACGCGCTTGGTCTGGGCATAAAAGCTCTCATGTTCTCGGCCGATGTGGCTATGGACGAAGAGGATAATGATGGTGAGGAGGCGGCTAAGGCGTTTGAAGGGCCAGCCCAATGGGCGACGGTTGCTTTTTCCCTCTCCTTCTCGGTGGGGCTGTTTTTTATTATGCCTACCCTCTTGGCGACATTGGCAGTTAACATTCTACCAACTGACAGTCAGGTGGTCGCAAGCATAATTGAGGGTGTTGTGCGGCTTGCGCTGCTCATCGGCTACATTTGGGGAATCGGGCAGATGGAAGATATCAAGCGTGTCTACTCCTATCATGGAGCCGAACATAAAACGATCAATGCGTATGAAGATGGTGTCGTATTAACTCCTGAAACAGTCGCCCGCTATCCGTTGGAGCATCCGCGCTGCGGCACTGCATTTTTGCTGACAGTTGTGGTCATTTCTATCCTGTTTTATACGGTGCTGCCAGAGATGAATTTGCTTGTACGCATTTTATCGCGTCTTGTGTTGCTGCCTGTGATTGCGGGAGTGTCGTATGAATTTTTACGGTTCACGGCCGCTCATCAGGATAATGCGTTTATCCGCTTCATTACCAAACCGAATTTGGCCTTACAACGGCTGACGACACGGGAACCAGAACTGCATATGTTGGAAGTTGCCATCATCGCTCTTGAACGTGTGCTGGCGTATGAGGGCGGGGATGAGGTCGTGGAAGGAACGGCCGTTATCGAATCAACGCCCATTAACGAGAAGACAACTCAGCCAACGCCGCAATAGTAGCCTCCGCCTTCTCCGTCGGCACAAAGATATGATCGTGGTAATACGCCGCGATCATATTGGCGCTTATCCCCTTCTCGGCTAATTTTGATGAGACAACGGCCGTTAAGCCAACAGCGTCAAGGCTGGAATGAACCATTAAAGTGATCACTTTAAAAGTCGATTCAAATGAAAAATTCGCCTTGATCGCATTAGCTTTCGTTATAACCAACGTCAACCCTTCTGCTTCACAAAATGAAGCGATAGGGGCGGCCTCAGAAAAATCGCCATAACTGCCCTGAACAGTGCAAAAAACATACTCATCAGGCAATAACTTTGGCGACATCGAGTCAAGCAATTTTCTTAAATTTGTTTCTCCAGCCATTCAAGTCTCCTTTTAGAGGATATACAATAAGCAAGACGGGGCGATCTGCTGGGTCGCCTAAAACATGGAGGAAAGCATCTTCTCAGTATTCTGGGGAGACTTGACAAATTTTCCTAATGATACTCGTGTAAAATAAAGTGCTGATTAAATTTGTCAAATCTTATCCACGATTTATTGAGAAGATACGAGGATCGTCGCCCTCGTTATGCCCTTTTTAGCAGCAATTATCATTCTGTTAATGATGGTCTTTTTGATTTATCTGCTCTGTTGCCTACGTAAACGACGGGAACGAAAGCAAATGTTTTCATAAGGAAATCTGGCGCAAATGAAAACGGATTAGGCGGATAAACGCAGATTTTCTTTGATCCGTGTTTATCCGCCTAATCCGCGTGCAAAGCCATCCGCGTTCTACTTTTATACGGAGACTTAGGGAAGGTTCGTTTTTAACTTTGGACTTTCAGGTGACAGGCACTTGGCAAGTGCCTGTCACCTTGGCCACAGTTATTTACGAGTTTTCCCTTAGGAATGAGGATTAAATAAAACCAGAAACTTCCATCTGTCATTCCCCCATCTTCATGAGGGCAGGCTCTGCAAAAGCAGGAATCCACAGTCTGGGAAATCATGGATTCCCGCCTAAAAGAGTTTACCCTCACGAAGTGCCTGTCCTCACGAAGGTGGGGATGAGGGCGGGAATGACAACTTTGGTAGTTAAATAAATACTCGTTCCTTACCGGCTTTTCGCTTTTTTCAATCCCATCTTAGCCGCCGCCTGCGCCGCCACCCGCTTGCTCGTGCCGCGCCCTTCGCCCCACAACTGCTCACCAACCCACACCTGCACAATAAACGTTTTCTCGTGATCTGGCCCCAACGCGCCATTATCCACATAATGGGGGGTGATGTTGTACTCCGCCTGCGCCCATACCTGAAACTCACTTTTAGAATCTTTGTGCAAATTGCCCGCTAAAATCACGTCAAGAGTTGGCTCTAACAGAGGGACGATCAGTTCACGCACGCGCTCCACTCCTTGATCAAGATAGACCGCGCCCATAACCGCCTCAAAAGCGGCGCAAAGAATGGGCGTGCGGTTCCGTCCGCCGCTGTCCGCTTCCCCTTGCCCCAGCCGCAAGAAGCTGCCAAGCTCCCACGAGCGGGCAAAGTCAGCCAGCGTCGGCGTTTTCACCAATGCCGCCCGCAAACTGGTCAACTCTCCCTCATCCACAGCACGAAAACGGCGGAAAAGATAGTCGCCGACGACGAAATCAAGCACAGCATCCCCAAGAAATTCCAGCCGCTCGTTATCCTGCGCCCCAACGCCCGCATTCTCATTGAGATGGGAACTATGTGTCAACGCACGGCTGAATAACTCATAATCGTTGATATGTAAACCAATTTTGGTTTCAAATTGTAATAAATCTTTCATTGTGTAAAGGTGTGCAAACTTGCCTACTTGCAAACTTGCCCGCTTGCTCACTCGCTTTTCATTTGTCACAGTCGAGTAATTCGTTCCTTTCCTAATTAGCTGTAATCATGCCCCTAACTTTTTGAGAAGTTACTCAAATTTCTTAATAATCAACACCGAATTGTGACCGCCGAAGCCGAAGGCGTTGTTCATACAGACGCGGACAGGATGGGGGCGGGAGTGATTGGGGACATAATCTAGGTCACATTCGGGGTCGGGGGTTTCGTAATTGATGGTGGGCGGAACCATTTGATCGCGGATGACGAGAGTGCAAAAAACGGCTTCAATCGCTCCCGTTGCTGCCATGATATGCCCCGTCATAGATTTGGTAGAGCTGACAGGGATGGTGTACGCATGGTCACCAAGTGCTGTTTTGATAGCGGCCGTTTCTGTTCCATCATTCATCGGCGTTGCCGTGCCGTGTGCGCTGATATAATCAACATCTTCGGGTTGCAAATCAGCATCGGCTAACGCTTTACGCATCGCTTTGGCAGACCCCAATCCGCCAGTGGACGGGGCTGTGATATGGTGGGCATCGGCCGTTTGTCCATAGCCTGCCACTTCAGCCAAGATAGTCGCGCCGCGCTCTTGCGCGTGTTCCATACTTTCTAGAACTAAAATGCCGGCACCTTCGCCGACCACAAGCCCGTCCCGATTTTTGTCGAATGGCTGCGGTGTTTTTTCCAATTTACTTGACGTTGCCCGTGCTGATTCAAAGCCGCCAATGGCGATATGGGTGATGATTGATTCAGAGCCGCCCGTCAGCACCGCTTCCATTTCGCCATGTCGGATAGCGCGAAAAGCGTGTCCAATCGCATCATTGCCAGAGGCGCATGCGGTGGTGATGGTCATATTTGGCCCTTGCATTCCATAATCAATCGCCAGCATGCCCGACGCGCCATTGGGCATAATCATCGTGATGGCGAATGGGCTGAGGCGGCGTAATCCTTTCTTTCTACGTGCCTCCTCTTGCGACACCATCGTTCTGATGCCGCCCACGCCCGTCCCTAAAATGATGCCGATATTGTCGCGGTTCTCATCGGTGACGATGAGGCCGGATTGCTCCATCGCTTCTTCGGCGGCGGCGGTGGCAAATTGTTGCACGCGGTCACGACGACGGGCGCGTTTGCGGCCAATTCTTTTGCCGGCATCAAACTCTTTCACTTCGCATATGAGACCCATGCGATGTTCCCCTTTTTCTAGCAATGTCCATTCGCCTGCGCCTGATTTGCCTGCCAGAATTGCTTCCCATGTTTCGGGAACAGTGTGACCTAACGGAGTGATGAGGCCGACTCCAGTGATAACGACGCGATGTTTTTTATTGTTCATGCACTCTCCTAAATAGCCCGTGGCTCCTGCTGCTTGTTATCTTGTTCTGTTGGGTGATAACGGCCGTGTACCCATTCACTCTCATCCTGCCCAACCTCCTTTTTCCAGACGGGAACAATCTCTTTGAGCCGATCTATGCCGTATAGCGCGGCATCAAACGCGCCTTGATCGCGGTGCGGGGCGGCGCAGGCGACAAAGGTCGTCGTTTCGCCGACATCCAGCCGCCCAATGCGCTGCACGATGGCGATCCCTTTGATGAGCGGCCATCGCTCCCAAATTTCACGCGCGATTTGAGCCATTTTCAGTTCGGCCATCTCGTTATACGCTTCATATTCGAGCCAGCTTGTTTGCGGCGGTAATCCATCACGATCTGTCTGCCCGCGCACTGCTCCCGTAAAACTGACGATTGCGCCGACATCATCCCGCTTGATTTTGGCATGGATGCTATTGATGTCTAACGTATCTGTCGTGACGGCAAAGTAGGCGGGGTGAGCCGTCTCCCCGCCGCTGACGGATGCCCCGCCACTGACGGGGGGGAAAAAGGCGATTTCATCTTGGGGAAAAACGGCCGTTTCCCCCTC
Source organism: Anaerolineae bacterium (assembly GCA_015486215.1). Lineage (GTDB taxonomy): Bacteria > Chloroflexota > Anaerolineae > Promineifilales > Promineifilaceae > S016-13. Next base: position 15,975 of record WFSA01000020.1, read on the forward strand.
TGCAAACTGCTTATTCACCGATACCAGCACAATCGGCATTGTCGGCGCAATCGCTGGATACTGCTCGGATGCGGCTGCTAATAAGCCGCTGACGGTGACTGGCTCATCAAGCTGTACTGAGATCATGCGGTTGCCAACCAAATCTCGTAACGTTGCGAATAATTTTATCTCAAATTTCATAGTTTATAGTGCGGAGTGGCGGGGCGAATGGAGCTTAAGAATGAAGGGTATTAAATCCTCATTCCTTATACAAATGCCCAATCGCCGCTTTTGCCGCCCGATTTGCGGACGACGCGGATGTCAGTCAGGCGCATTTGGCGGTCAACCGCCTTTGCCATATCGTAAATAGTGAGGGCGGCGGTGGAAACGGCCGTTAATGCTTCCATTTCCACCCCCGTTTTGCCGTGCAGGCGCACAGTCGCTTCAATATCAATACAATTTTTATCTTGGTTGATGGTACAGCGCACGTTGATATGGGTCAACAAGAGCGGATGGCACATCGGGATAAGATCACTCGTTTTTTTGGCCGCCATCGTACCGGCAATTTCGGCGGTGGTCAGCACATCCCCTTTTTTCATAGTTCCCGCTACAATCAGGGCGAGCGTTTCGGGTTGCATAAGAACAGATCCGCGTGCGACAGCGATGCGTTCACTATTTATTTTTTGGCCGACATCTACCATGCTGGCACGGCCGTTTTCATCAATATGCGTTAATTTAGTCATAAATATCCGTGTAGGTATAGGTGATAGGCAGAGGCAGACTCAATACCTGACAACTCCCTATGCTACGGCTATTATATAACCTATGTCCCCACAGTATCAAGCTATTTACTTATCCCCGCATTTAGACGATGCCGCCTTCTCTTGCGGCGGACAAATTCACGCCCGTACCCAGCAAGGGGAGCACGTCTTGATCGTCACCCTGATGGCTGACGATCCGCCGCAAAATAGCGGGCAATCGGCATATATCGACGCGCTGCATGAGCGATGGCAGTTGGCGGCAAATGCCGTTGCACAACGACGCGCCGAAGATACGGCGGCGTGCCGCATTTTAGGCGCGGAATATCTGCATCTCTCCTTTGCTGATTGCATTTATCGGATGGATGGGGAAAAACGGCCGTTTTATCAATCAGATCAAGATATTTTCGGCACTATCCATCCGCAAGAGCAGACGGAATTAGTCGCCAGATTAGCAGAAGGGATCGCCTCCCTTCCTCCCAGCAAACAGATTTTTGCCCCGCTCACAGTCGGCAATCATGTAGACCACCAACTCACACGCATCGCCGCCGAAATCGTCTTTAGCGGCCGTCTCCTTTATTATGATGAATATCCATACGCACGAAAAAAAGGGGCGGTAGAAGCCGTTATCAAACAAGAGTCTGGCTGGAACGCCGCAACCATCCCCCTCACTAAAGCAGATACAACGGCAAAAATAGCCGCCATCTGCGCCTTCCGCTCTCAACTAAGCTCTTTCTTCGAAAACGAAGCTGACGTGGCAAAGAAAATGGAAGCGTATCACCGTATCACGGGCGGCGAAGTTGTGCGGAGCCGCAGCTTAGGGATGAGCCTTAAATAACTTACCCATTTAACTTTGGAGTTTACCCTCACCCCAACCCTCTCCCAAAGGGAGAGGGAGCAAGTTCCCTCCCCCTTCGGGGGAGGTTTAGGGTGGGGGACGACAAAACTCAAATATCGGTAAAACGGGTAAGTTAATA
>WFSA01000021.1 GCA_015486215.1 Anaerolineae bacterium
CCACTCACGCCTGTTTGTACAATTCATATAATTTTGATTTTGACCGGTTACGACGTTTAGCACAACCCCATTGCCGTATGATACATCGCGTAGATGGCCCCCTAACCGTATATCGCGGCTCCAACGATAACAGCGACGAACGCATTTGGAGAATTAATCAAGAACTAGCCGACGCAACTATATTTCAATCACAATACAGCTTTCAAATGCACAAGAAAATGGGAATGGAATTCAAGTCACCACATGTCATTATGAATGCGGTCAATCCTGCTATATTCCATTCCAACGGTCGTATCCCCTTCGATATCTCTCGAAAAACCCGCCTAATTGCCACTAGCTGGTCAGATAACCCAAACAAAGGCGCATCAACTCTTAAATGGATTGAAGATCATTTGGATTGGGATCACTTTGAATTCACATTTGTCGGGCAATCGCCCATTCAATTTAAACGAATTAACCAATTACCGCCTATATCTTCGCCAGCATTAGCAAACCTCCTGCGTCAACATGATATTTACATCGCGCCGAGCCGTCACGACCCCTGCTCCAATGCGCTAATCGAAGCATTATCTTGCGGATTGCCTGCCATTTATCGACACAGTGGTGGACATCCAGAAATTGTACGAAAAGCAGGATTAGGATTCAATGATAAACAGGATATACTGGCATTACTAGATCGTCTTGTAGCTAAATATAACTATTATCAATCTAATATCTCAATGCCAACAATGGCAGATACTGCTAACAAATATCTTTCTGTTTTTAAGATTTAATATTTAATTTATGTATAGAAACAACAAATCAGCAGTCAGAACAAATTCCATGTTCATCAAGAATATAAAAGAAAATAGATGGATTTTTCTAACTGCACTTATAAGTATATTCTTCTATTTCTATAATCTGGGATTATCTGAATTTGTTAATGATGAAACTATTGCTATAAATTATTTAGTTCGCGTTATGTATGGTTCCGTTAACCCGCTGTTTGCAGGGTCATTATTTATCTACGCACACCCACCAGTACGCCTATTAGTAAATATCCCATTCGCACTATTATTTGGCATGTCTGAAACAGCCTTACGGTTTCCACACGCTCTATTTGGCTCTCTCGCTATCTTTCCCTTATATCATATTGGCTTGCGCTTGTATGGAAAACAGACAGCTTTGCTCGCAAGTTTACTTTACGCGATCAGCGGTGCCAGTGCTGTCAATCGTCAAGCACAAGGCGTTGGTATTTATGTTTTCTTTATATTATTAGCATTCTACTATTTAATTCAATTTATTAACGAGAATGAACCTACTCAAGCATCCCGTTATCTCTTATTCGTAAGTATAAGTTTAATAGTAGCATCGTACACCTATTTAGAAGCCATCATGTTTGTGTTACCTGTCATTTATTTTATTATTAAAAAAAAGGGGATGATATCCTTTCTCAAAGACAAAGGAACACAAAGGGCATCAGCCCTTTACATAATTGCTCTCATGACTTACTTTGCATTATGGAACATAATGCCACAAATTGCCCATAAATTAGGCTATATCCATATTGAAAATGCAGGTAATATAAGCCATCTCAGTGAGCGGCTTTCTAGTATTGGAGCTTTTAATTTATTTAACATCTTTACACAATATATTCAATATAATTCATGGTTTTATTTTTTGATTCTATTAATGGGGTTTGTTGCTGTTGGTTATTCGGGATGGCGTGAAAAAGAGACAAGGATAAATATGATTTATCTTTTTCCTCATTTAATCGTTTGGGTCGTGCTATTCAAAAATATCATGATGCACCCTATGTATGATTTAGCACTAATCGCACTTTTGGCAGCCAGCGGTTTAATTAAATTATCAACTTGGTTTAAAACACATTCACAACTGTTGGGATGGGGATTCTCATTAATCATAGGTTTTTTTATGGTTTTATCTGCATGGCATCATTACCTTGCTCACAACCAAAACCAAATCCCACTTACAATTACAAATGGTATTTTTAGTCATACAGTGAATCGACCTATACAGATAGGATCAAAAACAGCAGGCTATTTTATCAGGACAAATTCTCAAAGTGCTGCAGACACAGTGTTCACTTCTGGCACAGGGGCCGTAGATTTTTATTCAGGTCGATTACATGTTAAAGGGGCATTGCCTAGAAATGCGATAAATACAGTAGAAGATATTTCCATACTGACACAAGCACAAAGCTGGGAATCAGTACGATATATGGTTATTACCACTGATAACTATGTGTTATGGGAATATGCCCAACAAAACTACGCATTAGAGGCCATTGTAACCGTGAGGGGAAATCCCAGCTTATATTTATTTAACACATTACGATTACCAACAACAATCCCTCCACAAATACTGCCGTCTGAACAGTACGATACAGAATATGATGATCTATTTAATGATTGGCATGAAACGCTACCTTGGTTTTTATTATTAGTGAAGGAGCGATTATAAATGACTTTAGAAGTAAGTAAAAAGTCAAACATATCTGCCCTTTGGAGCAAAATCAATAAATCAAGCTCCATCCTTTCTAAATCCCCCGACTTGTTATATCGGACTGGCCGTCGATTTATCGGTTATGACAACATAAATAGTTTATATTATGTCGTACCAGCCACAAACTGGGTCACAGACTGGGTGGGAAGATACATAACAACGGCCGTTTCCCAACAATTCGATCTGCACGCACAAGTAACCTCATCCCCTCACCTGCTTATTGACCATATTCTACATTATGGTGAAGCTGGCGCATTTTTAGCCAGTATCGGCACACGACGTAATCGAGAAAATGCACTTATTGCCACCATCTTTCATGGCAACTACACTGCTGAATTTCCGCAATTAACCCACAACACCAAACAGTTCGTAGAGAACACTCCACACTTAACCAAAGTCATCACCGCCTGCCGCTTGATGGAAAATCGTCTGATCAAATGGGGTGTGCCATCCGAAAAAATCGCATGTATTCCACTTGGCATAGATTTGGAAAAGTTTCACCCAGCAACCACACAACAGCGCATCATCTGCCGTCAACAATCAGGCGTTCCTGATGACGCTTTTTGTATTGGCTCATTTCAAAAAGATGGTGATGGATGGAGCGAAGGCTTATCACCAAAATTAGTAAAAGGGCCAGACATCTTTCTGCGTGTTGTTAAGAACTTGCACAAACAATATACAAATTTATTTGTGTTATTAACCGCACCAGCACGCGGCTACGTTAAGCAGGGGCTAACAAGGATGGGCGTACCTTTCAGTCACACTGTATTGTCTGATTTTCAGGCAGTTGCAAAAATGTATCATTGTTTAGACGCTTATTTAATCACATCCCGCGAGGAAGGCGGCCCAAAAGCGGTGCTTGAATCATTAGCTTCTGGTACTCCATTGGTCTCAACACGAGTAGGAATGTCCCCAGATGTGATTAAACATGGTATAAACGGCTTATTAACCGAAATAGAAGATGTGGCTGAATTAACGGAAGCTGTGTCGCAGTTGATAGAAGATAAAGTGTTACGACAGCGATTAGCAGCCAAGGGGTTGGAAGATATTCAGGCATATGGCTGGCAAAACATTGCCGCCAGATATTATCAAGAAGTGTACAAGCCTATTTTGGCAGCATCATAAGGTAAAATAGTGAGCATTCATGATATTTCATAAGATAAAGCGGTGGGTGAGAACGGCCGTTGTCAAACTCTTCCACCTGTTACCACCAGATAAAGCGTTACGCTTTTTATTCAGATTAGATACAGGACTGTATTACCTTGAAGGACAAATGGCAATTGCATATGGTAATGGCGTACATACAAAACATCGCCATATGCGCTATCATGATTTTTTTGTCAGCCAAATCAAGGCGACAGATCGAGTACTAGACGTGGGGTGTGGAATTGGTACGGTAGCGTATGATGTGGCTGATCGTACAGGGGCAACGGTCGTAGGTATAGACTTTAATCCCAAAAGTATCACCATAGCACAAGAACGTTTTGCCCATCCTCGCGTGCAATATGTGGTTGGCAATGTATTAACGGCCGTTCCAAACGGCCGTTTCTCCGTCGTCATGCTCTCTAATGTACTGGAACATTTACCAGAACGGCCATCTTTTCTACGCCAACTATGCCAAACCGTAAATCCAGAACGCCTGCTCATTCGCGTCCCCCTGTTTGAGCGCGACTGGCGTGTGCCACTCAAGCACGAACTCGGTGTCGAATGGCGGCTAGACCCCACCCACGAAACCGAATACACCACCGAATCCTTTGCTCAAGAGATGTCCGAAGCCAATCTGGAAATTACATATCAAGAATTTCGTTGGGGTGAAATATGGGCTGAGGTCAAGCCTATCAAGGAAACGGCAGCATGACACAAGATACGAAATTTCTTGAACAAACAATCGCCCTCTCTGTCCACAAAAATTTCTGGGCTGCATCGGCATGTGAGCAATTCCCAAACCGCATCTATACCAAAACAATCATGCCAGGACCCGGTCGTTTTGGCTCTAACCGCAATCCAATCAATAACCTCACTATCGCCTTAGAAGGCTATATTTATTACTTACGTCATCGTCCTAAATTGATCATTTTTGGTTCTGCCAATCGCATCGTCCCGTGGTTTGCCCGCTTAAAAAAGTTAGGCTTACTGCCCAATGTAAAGCTATTGGCAACAACTCAATCCTATTGGCAGGATGATGAAATACGCTATTTAGACAAAGTTATCATCTATTCACGCCGCGAAATCGAATTACGCGCAAAAAGCATACGATCAAAATATCACTTCATCCCCCTGCCAGCCGATGGCAACTACAAAACATTACCATCAGCCGTTAATAACAAAGAAAAGTCTTATATTTTCGCAGGCGGTGGCGCAGGGCGTGATTTTGCAACACTTATTGATGCTGTACGCGATCTAGATATACAATTAAAAATCGTCACCTTTTCACCGCAATCATTAAATTATGATCGAGAGTTACCCAGTAACTGCACTGTTTATTGGCGCATGCCCCCTCAAGAATTCTTAACCATCATGGCTAAATCGACATTCGTGATCGTACCTTTGAAAAAGGGAGAATACCCACACGGACACACCACAATTGTACAGGCATTACGAATGGGAAAAACTGTGATAACCAACAGAAATTCCAGCGCAGATAATTATGTAATAAACGGCCATAATGGGATTCTCATTCCTGCAGGCGATACTAACGCCTGCAAACAAGCCATCACGACTTTGTGGCAAGATGACACCTTACGCCAATCGTATGAGAAACAAGCTCAGTTAGAAGTCGATAAATTAACCTACACTGCTTATGCAGCCCAACTTACAAAATTATGCCAAGAGCTTATAAAATAAACGATGCATGATAACATTCACCTCGTCGTCTTTCTTTCCCGCGCCATGCCGTTGCGCCGCTGGGATAAAATGGGTATTTTGGATCGTGAAGTCGCCATCTACAAGCGGATGTTACCTAAATTAGGGATGGTAACCATCGTCACTAGCGGTGGTGATGATGAATTGCTGTTTCAAGACCGACTAGGTGACATAAAAATTCTGCATAACCACTGGGGCTTATCACCTAATTTATACAGTCTGCTGGCTCCAATTTTGCACGCAAAAACATTACGCCACGCTGATGTATATAAGAATAATCAACCAGACGGATCATGGACAGCTATTATCGCTTCTAAACTATTCCACAAACCACTTATAGCTAGGGCAGGATATTTATGGGCAGAACTGCACCGTACCAATGGTGGACGAGGCATTAAAGCGATGGTGATAGATTGGTTACAACGTGTATTATTCAAGAATGCGTCTCAAATCATTCTAACTACTGCCACAATGAAACAACATATCGTGGAAAAATACAGTGTCCTGCCTCAAAAAATCACAGTTGTTCCTAATTATGTAGATAGTTCACAATTTCATCCACGCCCAGAAATCAAGCCAGAATGCGGGCGCATCTGCTTTGTCGGTCGCTTACATCCTGTCAAAAATTTAGATTTACTCATTCAAGCTATTGCGCAATTTTCACAAGCATCATTATTTATCATCGGTGATGGGCCGCAACGAGAGGAATTGGAATCATTAGTAAAAAAACTAAACGCCCCTGTCCGTTTTATGGGTATTATCCCGCAGGGACAAATTGCAATAGAACTAAACCGTTCAAATTTGTTTATATTACCATCTGATTCAGAGGGTCATCCCAAAGCGTTAATTGAAGCGATGACAGCAGGAACAGCCGTTATCGGTACAAATGTCATTGGCATCAAAGAAATAATCGAACACAATCAAACAGGGTGGCTCTGTTCACCAGACAGTGCCAGCATCCATGACGCTATTCAACACTTATTATCCAATCCTGATTTACAAAAACAATTAGCAAAAGCTGCACGCACTTACGCAATACAAAACTATTCCTTAACACATATTGCAGCCCAAGAAGAACAGATAATTATTCATCTGGTAGACCAGACAAGATGACAGATATTCTTTGTTTTTCCTCCACCGATTGGGACGGGTTATGGGGTAGCCGCCAGCAAATCATGTTGCGCTTCGCCCAACGCGGCTATCGCATACTATTCATAGAACGACCGATTGGATTAGAACATTTTTTACGTTACTCCGCTTTTCGGCAACGCAAACAACATCGCTGGCGTGAAGGAATTCGCGCTGTCGCTGACAAGTTATGGATCGCTAGCCTGCCCTTGTTATTGCCGGGTAAATACTACTCCCCTCACATCAATCATCTCAATCAACAAATTACTTTGCGCTCATCACGTCGTTACCTGCGCCATTTAGGATTCGAGAATCCTATTTTATGGCTCTACAATCCAGAGCAGGGAGAATTGATCGGGCAATTTCATGAGAAAATCAGCGTTTATCACTGTATTGACGAATGGACAGCCAACACCACAGGGCGTAAACGCCGTACCATTGCTGCCTTAGAAAAAGAGATGCTCAATAAAGTGGACATTGTATTCGCCAACTCACCACCCACATTTGAAAACAAACGCCAGCATAATCCACACACCTATCGCATTCCCAGCGGGGCTGATGTTGAACATTTTTCACAAGTGACCGACGCGGCATTACCCGAACATCCTGCAATTTCCGAATTACCGCGACCACGCATCGGCTATAGCGGACATATCAACGAGCGACTTAATTATGCTGTCTTGGATCAATTAGCCCGCCAACGCCCCGACTGGACAGTCGTTTTTGTCGGCGATACGTATCCATGGACGATGGATACACCATCACTGCAACAGCTAAACACATTGTCCAATGTCCATTTCTTAGGCAAACGGCCGTTTGCCGACATGCCCGCCTTCCTCAAAGGAATGGATGTGTGCTTATTGCCTTACATAAACGACGAACGCGGCCACTTTCGCAGCCCATTAAAGCTGTACGAGTATTTGGCCGCTGGCAAACCAATCATCAGTACACCACACCCCGAAGCGGCCGAGTTTGCAGATGTTCTGTATCAAGCATCCACACCCGACACGTTTATTCAAGCAGTGGCACAAGCATTAACTGATGAGACAATCGAAAAGCAACAGCAACGCCAACAATTGGCGCAACAGCACTCCTGGGATCGTCGGGTGGACGATATGGAGCGCATCATACATAAGGTGATAAAGGATAATGAGTAAGATAAAAATTCTTTACCTAATTACTGATCTAGGCATTGGCGGAGCGCAAACGGCGTTAATACAGATACTAAACCATCTGGACAAAGAGCAATTTTCGCCAACTGTCGCCTGTTTTTACGATGGCGATGGGGTGCTTGCTGCCGATATTCGCACACTAGGCGTGCCTGTAATTGATTTGGGAATAACGGCTAAATGGCGGCTGGATGGTTTGTGGCGATTATATCGCCTGTTACGAAAAACACGGCCGTTTATCCTCCACTCATCCCTTTTCCATGCCAACATCCCCGCACGGCTGCTGGGGCGACTCGCCCGCATCCCCATCATCATCACTTGGCGGCAAAACATTTCCATTGGCGGTGCATCACGGGAGAAAATCAACCGATGGACAGCATCACTGGATGATCAGGTAACGGCCGTTTGTAAGCTGGCACAAAAAGCAGAAATAGATGGAACGGCCGTTTCTCCTCAAAAAGTCAGCCTCATTTACAACTGTGTAGACCCATCCCTATTTACAACAGGTAACACAGCTAAACAAGCCGCCATCCGACATGAGTTTGGCATTCCCGCCAACGCACCGCTCATCGGCACCATCAGCCGATTACATCCCCAAAAGGGGTTGCGTTATCTACTAGATGCAATGCCCCACGTCCGTAAACAACAGCCCGACATCCGCCTGTTAATCGTTGGCGATGGTGAATTGCGTACCGAATTACAAGAGCAGGCACAACTGCTGAATTTATCAGCAACAGTCATCTTTGCTGGTACACGCAACGATGTGACCGACATTTTGCCCATCCTCGATCTGTTCATTTTGCCATCCTTGTGGGAAGGATTACCGCTGGCCGTGTTGGAAGCAATGGCCGCGAGTTTACCAATTATAGCGACAAATGTTGGCGGCGTACCAGAACTCGTCATAGATGGAAAAACAGGGCGACTCATCACATCTGGCAATGAAATCGCATTGAGTCAAGCCATTTTACAACTCCTAACACATCCAAAACAAGCAAAAAAGATGGGTGTTGCTGGACAGAAACGAGCCTCAACAGAATTTAGTGCTACATCTATTACCCGACAACTAGAAGCGTTATATCTTCGTTTAATAACGCAAAAAATGAATTCATGACAACACCAACTCCCGTCCTGCACCCCATCACCCGCCTCATCATCGGCGGCGCACAAGAAAACACCATGCTAACGGCCGACATGCACAACCATGACGCTGAATTTAACGGCCGTTATCAAGTCGCCATCGTCAGCGGTGAGCAAACAGGCAGCGAAGGCTCGCTAATCGACGAAGTACGCCAACGCAACATCCCGCTCACCATCATGCCCGAACTACGCCGCGAAATCAGCCCTGCCAACGAAATGCGTGCATTACGCGCCCTGCGCCAACTCATGCAAAATCCAGACGGAACGCCCCGCTATCAAATTGTCCACACCCACAGCTCAAAAGCAGGCGTGCTGGGGCGATGGGCGGCGCATCAAGTTGGCGTACCGCTCATCATTCACACCGTTCATGGATGGAGCTTCCACGACCACATGCCGCCTGCAAAATTAGCGATGTACGCTCGCCTTGAGCGATTTGCCGCCAAATTTAGCCACGCAACTATCGTTGTCTCACCTAATGATATTGAAAAAGGGCTAGAACAAGGCATCGGCAAACGCGAAGAGTACCATCTCATTCGCAGCGGTGTGGAGCTAGACCGTTTTGGGCATCCGCAACAACCGCCGGCAGAAATACGGGCGAAATTAGGCATTCCCGCCGATGCGCTGGTTGTTGGCAGCGTCACCCGCCTTTCGTTACAGAAAGCCCCGCTTGATTTGGTAGACGCATTTGCTGAAATTCATCGTAAACGGCCGTTAACCCATTTCATCATCGTCGGCGACGGCCCCCTCCGTCCTGACGTGGAAGCAAAAATACGAGAGCTAGGACTGTCCGATCAGATCACGCTGACAGGCTTGCGCCGCGATGTGCCTGAACTGATGGCCGCCTTCGACATTTTCGTTTTGAGCAGCTTATGGGAAGGATTGCCGCGCGTCTTGCCGCAAGCGATGGCAACAGGGCTGCCCATCGTCGCCACCCGCGCCGACGGCTCGGCTGAGGCGGTCGCCGAAGGTGAGAACGGCTTTCTTGTGCAACGCGGCCAGCCAAAAGCGTTGGCAGGCAAGGTTCTATTGTTGCTAAATGATGCTGAATTGAGAGAAAAAATGGGGGAAAACGGCCGTTTACACGCCCATACCTTCGGCGCACGCAAAATGGTGCAAGATATTGACACCCTTTATCAAAAATTATTGGCTAAAAGGGCGATTTAGAAGTCACGCTTTTGCAAAAAGCGTGACTTCTTGGTTCTGAAAAGGCAAACAATCATGCCCGCGCATAAAGTTCATTATCAATACGCTCTTATAAGAATATCTTGATAAGCGACTGATACGGCACATCTCGCTTATTTGCCAGCACCCGTATCTGATTCAACATAGATTCAGGCAGACGCAATGAGATTGTTTTTGTGGATGGTTTTAACTTAGGAAACGCAACACGCTCGGCTTGACCCCAATCCAGATACTCAGTGGAATCACGCGTTGCCCAAAAGGCACGTTCTTCATCTTCATTTTTGAACTCAGGAAGTTGCTTCGGCATATTTTTGTCACTCCTTGCAGCTCATATCACGGGCGGAAATTACCCTGATTTTGTTGATACGCAGTGTAAAGGAGATGAATAACGGCCGTATTTGCCACTATCCCATTCAAATCCGTCAATATTACTTAAATCAATCGTATTGTATATGATCAAAATACACAAACCATATCAAATGCGTTATAAAAAAGCACATTCCCAAACAAAAACAGCCAACAATCAACATTCCCCCGTTAATTGTCAGCTGTTCATTATTCATTATTCATCATTCCCCTACCGCCGCAGCTTCCGATAAGTAATCCGATGCGGCCGATCCGCCGCCGCCCCCAACCGCTTACGCCGATCCGCCTCATAATCACTATACGAACCAATAAACCACCGCGCCTCACTGCCCCCCTCAAACGCCAAAATATGGGTCACCACACGGTCAAGGAACCACCGATCATGCGAAATGATGATCGCCGAGCCGCCAAAAGCGTTCAACGCCTCCTCCAACGCCCGCAGCGTATTCACATCCAAATCATTCGTCGGCTCATCCAGCAGCAGCAGATTCGATTCCGACTTCAACACCTTCGCCAGATGGACACGGTTGCGCTCCCCGCCCGACAAATTACCGATCTTCTTCTGCTGATCCGAACCAGAAAAATTAAAACGGCCGACATACGCCCGTGAATTCATCTTGCGCGGCCCCAACTGCAAATACTCATTCCCGCCAGAAATCTCTTCCCAAACAGAATTCCCATCATTCAGCGTGTCACGACTTTGATCAACATACCCCAACTCAACCGTCTGCCCAACAGTGACAGTGCCGCTGTCGGCCGTTTCCTGCCCTGTAATCATGCGGAAGAGCGTCGTTTTGCCCGCCCCATTCGCGCCGATGATGCCCACAATCGCGCCCGGCGGGATGGTGAAACTCAAATCATCATACAGCAAGTTGTCGCCATACGCTTTGGCGATGTTTTCGGCCGTTACCACAATATCACCCAAGCGCGGGCCAGGCGGGATGAAAATCTCGCGTTCCTCGTTCGCCTGCTCCGTCGCGCTCTCCATCAACTCATTGTACCGATTGATACGCGCTTTTGATTTGGCTCGCTTCCCCTTGGGCGTTAAGCGCAGCCATTCCAACTCCTGCTTCATCGTTTTGATGCGGGCATCCTCTTTTTTGGATTCGTTCGCCAGACGGTCTTGCTTTTGCTGCAGCCATGAGGAGTAATTGCCCTTCCACGGAATGCCATAGCCGCGATCTAGTTCCAAAATCCAGCCGGCCACGTTATCCAAAAAGTAACGGTCATGGGTGACAGCGATCACCGTCCCCTTGTACCCTTGCAAATGCCGTTCCAACCAAGCGACGGATTCCGCGTCAAGATGATTGGTCGGTTCATCAAGCAGCAAAATGTCTGGTTCTTTCAACAGCAAACGGCAGAGGGCGACGCGGCGGCGTTCACCACCAGATAGGACGGAAACGGCCGTTTCCCCTGGCGGCGTTCGCAGCGCATCCATCGCCAACTCAAGGCGGCTGTCCAAATTCCAGATGTCCAATCTGTCCATCTCATCTTGCAGCTTCGCTTGCTTGGCGATGAGCGCGTCAAAATCCGCATCTGGCTCACCAAATTTGAGATTGATGTCGTCATACGCTTGGCGAATATCAACTTGCGCCTGCGCCCCCTCCTCCACAATCTCGCGCACCGTGCGCTCCTCATCCAACAGCGGTTCCTGTGCCAAATATCCGATGCTGTAACCCGAAGAGATGCTCGTTTCTCCCAGATAATCCTCGTCCAGCCCGGCCATAATTTTGAGCAGGGTACTTTTACCAGAACCGTTCAGCCCCAGCACGCCTATTTTTGCGCCATAAAAATACGACAGCGAAATGTCGCGCAGAATCTTCGTATTCGGGGGAATCAATTTCCCCACCCGATTCATGGAATAAATTACTTTTTTGTCGTCTACTGTCATAATATGTTTGCAGGTGTGCAGGTGTGCAAGCGGTTACTTGCATACCTGCTGCTTGCCTGCTGTTTTTAATCGTGCCATCTCTTCGTCCACAACGGCCGTTTCCAACCGCTTAAACAGTGGCTTCGGTTTCGGCAATTGCCGACCCGCAGGGATGATGGAGCGCGTCCATGCGCCAACGGCCGTTGTCCCATCATACGTCAACCCCACATGGGAACGTGCGCTTTCTTCGTAAGTTTCCCGCTGTTGCGTGCCAAATAGCTGCCCCTCTTCGCCCAGCAGTTCATGCAGTTTTTGGCTGCTAAACGGGATGACGGGTGACCACATCACCTTCAACGCGCTGATCGCTTGGATGGCGGTGTACAATGTCCGCCCCGTCTCTGCCATATCCGTTTTTGCCGTACTCCACGGGCTTTTTTGCTCCAGATATTGGTTCACCAACGAAGAGAGACGCAACGTCTCCTGTGTCGCCGCACGGAAGTGACAACCATCGTACAAGCCGCTAACCGTCTCCATCCCCGCATCAATCGCCGCCAAGAGAGCGTTATCCACATCGCCCATCTCACCCGCATCAGGCACAACGCCTTTGAAATATCGTTTCGTCATATTCAACACGCGGTTGACCAAATTGCCCCAATTGCTGACCAATTCGCCATTATTGCGGTCAACGAACCCTTGCCACGCCCAATCACTATCGCGGCTTTCGGGCATAACGGCCGTTAAATAATAACGCAGCGAATCAGGATCATACCGCGTCAGCGCGTCCAACATCCACACTCCCCAATTGCGGCTGCCGCTGATTTTCTGCCCTTCCATATTCATAAACTGATTAGCAGGAACATCATAAGGCAGATTGAGCAATTTGCTCTCATCCGTCTCATACAATCGCTTTGTCCCCATCAACTGCGCCGGCCAAAAGATAGCGTGGAACGGGATATTATCCTTGCCGACAAAGTAAAAAGTGCGGGCAGGCTCATACCACCACGCTTTCCATGCGTCAGGCGTGCCCTTATTTTTCGCCCATTCGATGCTCGCCGACAGATAGCCGATAACCGCCTCAAACCAAACATACAGCACCTTATGCTCATACCCCTTAACGGGAGCAGAGATGCCCCAATTCATATCACGAGTCACCGCACGGCCAATCAACCCTTCTTCCATAATCAACTTACGTGAAAAGTTCAGCACTTGCAACCGCCAATAAGACTTATCCTCCATAATCCACTCTTTTAACCCATCATCAGCGATGGCGGGCAAATCAATGAAGAAATGTTCGGTGTCGCGCAGTTCCAATTCGCTATTGTCAGTTGCACTATGGGGATTGACGAGTTCGGACGCGCTCTCAAACAGGGTGTTGCAATTGTCACATTGGTCACCGCGCGCACCCGTGTAGCCGCATTTGGGGCAAGTCCCTTCAACATAACGATCTGGCAGAAAACGATCAGCGGCGGCAGAATACATCTGCTTCGTCACTTTACGGTAAATGTATCCATTATCCAGCAAAGCGGTAAAAATATCCTGCGACACTTTATGATGGTTTTCGGTGTCGGTATGGGTGAAGAGATCATAGGTCAGCCCCAGCCCTTCAAAAACATCCATAAAACGGCCGTGATACCGCTCAAATATCTCCGTAATCGTCACCCCTTCCCGCTCAGCAGCGACGGTGACAGGCGTGCCGTGACTATCCGAGCCAGACACCATCAACACATGATTCCCCTTTAAACGATGAAAGCGGGCATAAATGTCGGCAGGCAGATATGAACCAGTCACATTGCCCTGATGGATATCAGCATTAGCATACGGCCATGCGACCCCGATTAAAATATGTTCTGCATTAGTATTCGTACTCATTATAACTCTCTTCGGTATCTTCTCAGTATTCTGGGGAGACTTGACAAATTTTCCTAATGATACTCGTGTAAAATAAAGTGCTGATGAAATTTATCAAGTCTTGTCCACGATTTATTGAGAAGATACCTCTCTTCCTTATTCATCAATCGCATCTTTCTACAGTCTGGCATGGTACTAGATAAACGCACTTTATTCAAGGGATTCAACAGGGCGATTAAGGCGACTGCAACCTCCAAATCGCACTGTTAAATTTACACCGTCTTTAATAGCTCTGTAATTGACATAACATGTGAATTGCGAGGAATTTATACGTTATGATTGTCGTGATCGTATGTCGTGATCGTTTTCGTGATCAGTTTTTGCGATTTTCGATCACGAAAACGAATTAAGGCGAGGTTGCAATCGCCCTAAGGGGCGCAACCTTGTGCCCGCCCACAAAGTGTAAAGATCATTTCGTATAAAATGAACCATGTCCCCGTTTTTTATCAATCTCTCATTTAAGGAAGAAATACGCCTGTAAAAAATTTGACAACATCCATCCAATCGCTATAATTCCTGACTGTATTAACAATTAGTATCTACCCTCTGTCCCCAAAAATTACTCCAATTAAATTCGAGTCTGTATTCGGCGCACAGAGCGCGTATACGTCGTCTTGTATTTATAGGAGAAGCTAGATTATGAGTGAAGAAATAGCCGAAGCACCGGTGGAAACTGCATCGGAAGAAACGGTAATAATCGAAACACCGGCAGAAGATAGTCCGGAAGAAACTGAAAAAACTGAAGAAACCCCCGTCGTAGAAGAACAGCCAATTCCCACTACTATCAAAGAATTAGCCCCCAAAATGAAACTGACTGGGACCGTCGTCCGCCTTGAGCTTTATGGCGCATTCGTCGATGTCGGCGTTGGCATTTATGCCCTCGTTCACATCTCACAAATCGGCAAAAAGCATGTCAACCGCGTGGCCGATGTGCTTAACATTGGCGATAAAATTGATGTTTGGGTAAAGAAAGTAGACATCGAACGCAAACAAATCATGGTTTCCATGATTGAGCCTTTGGGTGTTGAGTGGCGCGACCTGAAGAAAGAAAATGAGTACACTGGTAAAATCTCCCGTCTGGAAGCGTATGGTGCCTTCGTTAACATCGGTGCCGAACGTGAAGGGTTAGTACACATCAGCGAACTCAGCCACAACTACGTCAAAACACCGAGCGAACTGTACAAAGTTGGTGATGAGGTAAAGGTTCAAGTTTTAGGCTTTAGCAAACGCAAACGCCGCATTGATTTAAGTATCAAAGCATTGCAAGAAAAACCACAACTGACCGAATCCATCACACGGACGCTGGATACCAGCAAAACAGGCACTTGGAAAAAGAAAGCAAAAAGAAGAGATAAAAAGCCAGCTCAAAATCGGAAACCACAAAAATTTGTCACCGATTTTGAGGATGATGGCGGGCAATTGCCGACAGCTATGGAAATGGCTCTCCGTTCGGCAATGGGCAACGACACGATTGATGCTATTGCCCCACCCAAAAAGAAAGTACGCAACCGCAAACAAAAACAAATCTCTAAGAAACAACAAGCTGATCTTCTCGAACGGACGCTGATGCACTCAGTAGACGGCGAAGAGGTATCTTCTCAATAAATCGTGGACAAGACTTGACAAATTTCATCAGCACTTTATTTTACACGAGTATCATTAGGAAAATTTGTCAAGTCTCCCCAGAATACTGAGAAGATACGCGAAGAGTAACAATACCTATTGTTGTTCTAACAGCTGCATAGAAAACGCCCAGATTATGACATAATCTGGGCGTTTTTTGTAGGTCAAGTTTGCAAACTTGACCTACTCGCCATCGTCGCAACACGCTTTCAGCCTGTTTTCTATAGTAGCCGATGAATTCATTCATCGGCTTTTACCTCGTCCTAAATAGTCCTGTCGCTCAAAAAACATATTCAGGCCAATCGAGCATCCACGCTTGCATCGTTTCACCAGCGCACACCGTTTTGACCCCTTCTGGCACGATGAGCAGAGCGTTCGCTTTGACGAGTGATGTCATCATATGCGACCCTTGCCCGCCTGTCGTCGTGCCGATGTATCCATCCGCTGTGCGTTCAACGACAGCACGAATGTAACTCTCACGGCCGTCTGACTCAATCTCATCTTGCAAAATGACGGGGATCAACGGCCGTTCCAACCGCCTATGCCCCCCCATCTTCAAAATAGCCGCCCGCGCAAACCGCTCAAATGAAACCATCGCCGAAACGGGATTTCCCGGCAATCCCAAATATGGCACACCATGATAACGGCCGTGTGCCAACGGTTTCCCCGGCCGCATCCGCACCCGCCAGAACGCCATTTCTCCCCCCTCAACCAAAACCGCCTTCACCACATCATACGCCCCCAGCGAGACACCAGCCGAACTGACAAAGAGGTCTACACCAGCATCCAAGCCCGCTTGCAGCTTTTTTCGCACATCCTCTTCCGTGTCCGCTGCCACACCCAACGACACGGGGACAGCCCCCAGCGCGATCACCTGCGCCATCTGGGTAAAGCCATTGCTATTGCGGATTTTGCCCGCACGTAACGGCTCATCTACGCCGATCAGTTCATCCCCCGTCGCCAAAATGCCGATACGCGGACGACGGACGACTTGCAATTGGCTGACTCCCAGCGA
This sequence comes from Anaerolineae bacterium, assembly GCA_015486215.1. Classification (GTDB taxonomy): domain Bacteria; phylum Chloroflexota; class Anaerolineae; order Promineifilales; family Promineifilaceae; genus S016-13. The sequence continues at coordinate 16,766 of WFSA01000021.1, forward strand.
GGCCAGCACGCCGATCTCTTGCGGACGTAATTGATGGCCTGATTGCAAAACGGCCGTTCCCCGCACAATATCCTCTCCCGGATGGCGCACATAATCGCCCATCTTCACCGCGCTGTACATCTTGACCAACTCAGGCAAAGGGCGGTCACGGTCGCGCCACGCTTCATTTGTATCTTCCACTGGGATGACCGCGTCCGCGCCATCGGGCAGCGATGCGCCAGTCATAATGCGGGCGGTTGTTCCGGGAGTAACGGCCGTTTCCAGCACCCGTCCAGCCGCAATATCCCCAATCACGCGCAGGCTGACAGGTGACTCCGCACTCGCCATCGCCACATCAGCGGCACGAATGGCGTATCCATCCATCGAGGAGTTAGAGAACGGCGGCAAACTGTCCTGCGCGATGACATCTTGCGCCAATATGCGCCCCAATCCGTCCATCAATGATACCGTCTCAGCAGGAAGGACGGGAACGGTGTCAAGAACGGCCGTCAACGCCTCCTCTACAGTAATATACTCTTGTTCGTTCATAAATATAGTAGTGTCCAACACTACGGCTCAATCATAAAAAATATGCGCCAATCTGCATAATCTGCGTAATCTGCGTAATCTGCGTAATCTGCGTAATCTGCGGATCATTTTCACGCCAAACGGCCGTCCAACGCCAAAACAGCCGCCTCATCCTGCATCGCCATCAACACGTTCATAATATGATCCCACAGATCCAACTTGCCATCAAAACAGACACGGCTGAACTCCTCCGTCACCTCAACGACATGCGGACGCTCCACGCCGGCGGCAAAGCGGGCATTTTTCCACTTTTTACGGATCGATTTGCGCTTCACATCAGCGATGTTCTTAGACGGCCGTATCAACGCCGTCGCCACAATCAACCCCGTGATTTCATCGCAAGCGAGCAGGGCAAAATCAATCGGTTTTTCCCGCTCCACACCAGAGCCGGCCGTATAATGGGACAAAATCACACGGATAAACTCTTCGCCCCATCCCCGTTCACGCAAAATATCTGCCCCTTTGATCGGATGGCGATCTAAATCGGGATGGATTTCCCAATCAAAATCATGCGCCAAGCCGACAGCTTTCCAATACGCCACATCTTCACCCAGCATCTCCGCATAAAAGCCCATCGCCGCGCTCACTGCCAGCATATGCCGCCGTAAACCCGCATCCTGCACAAATTCTTGCACCAATTCCCACACATCATCTAATGTTTTTGTCATTTTCCCCATTCCTGTTCAGTACTTACCCATGCTCTCTGGTGATTGTTTAAATGTATCTTCTCAGTATTTCAGGGTGATTACAACCAATTAAGAAAGGAACAAATTACGTCAGTCGAGTAAATTCGGTCCTTTCCTAATTAGCTGTAATCATTTTCCCAGATTGTCGGGAAGATACGTTTAAATCATCACCCTGCTCATACAAAAAAAGCGTGGCAATATCGCCACGCTCAATACTTCACTTTCTTATTGCTACGCTCTGCATTCGTTGGCAAAAAATACGCTCTACTTCGTGCCGCAGCTGCTGCACCCGCCGCCATTCGCATGATCGTCAGATGAGCAGCCACCTTCGGCCGCTTTCTTCTTAAACGCTTCTAGCTCATCCGACGGCTCAAATTCGCTCCGAAAAACCTCTTTTCGGTCTCCATTTGCCAGTTCCACCACGACAGAATCACGCAGAACGCGCACATCGCGCACACGCCCTTTGCCGTGCGGCGTATCGATCCGTTTGCCAAATTTGGGCAAATGCTTCTTCGCTTCCACATATTGCTCATATTCAAAAACGAGACAACAGCGCAAACGGCCGCACATCCCCGTAATCTCTTGCGGACTGAGCGAAATCCCCTGCGCCTTCGCCATACGGATAGAAACAGGGCTGAACTCAGTCAAAAAGGTGGAGCAACAACGGGCAGAACCGCACGCGCCATAGCCGCCTAAAATGCGAGCCACATCACGCGGCCCAACAGAGCGCATCTCAACCCGCGCATCGAACTCTTTGCCTAATGATTTTTTCAACCCGCTTACATTCAATTTCTTCTGATTAGTCGTATATTGAATGGTCAGCCACGCGCCATCATAGCTGTACTCCGCCTTCACAAATTTGACCTTTTTGATTTTCATCTGGTCAGCGCGCGCTCGGCAAGTGATGAGAGCTTCCAACTCTTTGGATTCCCACACCTGTTTCATCACCAAATCGCGCGGCGTTGCTTTGCTGTTCACCGCTTTAAGGCTTTTACGCTGTTTGGCGTGCATCGAATCGGGATTGATGTAAGCAACAATCTGCCCCATCTGCAAGCCGCGGCTCGTCTCCACAATCACATGATCTTGCGGTCTAGCGTCCAACGACGGGTTCAAATAAAAATGGTAAAGTTTCCCCAATTTTTGAAACCGCACGCCAACAATTGATGATTTTTCTGTACTAGTTACGCCCATATTATTTTGTGGGGCGGCGGGGCGGCTAAGGGACGGAGTGGCGGAGTCATATTCGTATGACCTCACAACCCCGCCGCTCGGCAGCCTCACTACCCAACCATTTCAATCGGAATGAAGGATGGTGTCTTTTTTTGCATGGCTAACACGCTGACACGAGCGGCCACTTTGCCAGCGACTTCGCGCAAGGCAACGGCCGCTTCTGATTTTGGATCAGCAACAGCGATGGGTTCACCATCATCACCACCAACACGAACGGCCGTTTGCAATGGAATCGTTCCAAAATATGGCACACTTTCCGACTCAGCCAACGCGGTACCGGCACCTGTTCCAAATAGATCACCACTCATATTCTCGACAATGCCCAAAATCGGCACATCCAGCTTCTCAAACATCTTCAACCCGCGCAGCGCATCGGCGGCGGCCACCTTCATCGGCTGTGTGACAACGACAGAGCCAGTCAACGGCAAAATCTGCGCCAATGTCAATTGAACGTCACCCGTTCCCGGCGGCAAATCAATGATGAGATAATCTAACTCACCCCATTCCACATCAGTCAACAGTTGATTGATGGCCGAATGAAGCATCGCCCCGCGCCAAATCAACGGCTGGTCGGGCTTAACCATAAACGCCATCGAGATAACCTTGACACCAAACCGCTCGGCCGGGATCAATTTTTGATTGCGCGGCGGCGGCATCTGACCAATACCCATCATCATCGGCACATTCGGGCCTAAAATATCAGCATCCAATAAGCCTACCCGCGCCCCATCTTGCGCCAACAGAATCGCCAAATTGACGGAAACGGTCGTTTTGCCCACGCCGCCCTTGCCGCTAGAAATGGCGATGGTGTTGCGGAAATGTTTGCCCAACTGCCCGCCAATACGTGAATCAGCGCGTACATTAGAGTCCCATTTAATCGTCACACTTCCCATACCGGGAATAGGAGACAATGCCCTTTCTGCATCTTTCTGCATCACCCCTTTAAGCGGGCAGGACGGAGTCGTCAGCACGATGGTAAATGTTACATCGTTATTATCAATTTCTACATCACGGATCATGCCCAAAGAGACGAGGTCTTGGTGCAATTCTGGATCCATCACCGTAGACAGCGCGGCCATGACCGCTTCTTCTGTCACACTACTTGTTGTTTTTTTCTTAAACATAATTATGTTATGGTAACTACTGTATCTTCTCAATAAATCGTGGACAAGACTTGACAAATTTCATCAGCACTTTATTTTACACAAGTATCATTAGGAAAATTTGTCAAGTCTCCCCAGAATACTGAGAAGATATTAACTACTTAAGCATTACACAAGATCGCTTCAATTTCCAGAAAGCATTAGTAGTTATATTTTTTGGCATGGTTCAAAATAGAGATAAATATCTTTACAGTTTAATAGGACGCAGATTTTTAGGATTATCAGGATGAACGCAGATTTCTTTTGATTTATCCGCGTTTATCCTGATAATCTGCACCATCTGTGTCCTCTTATCTTCTATGAACTGTAAAGCAAAACTTTTGATTTATGAACCATGTCTTTTATTCTTATTTTAATCAGCAACTTCATCTGAGCAATTCACTGCATCGCCCCTGTCAGCAAAATTTTTCACAATACCCTGCCATAAAAAACGAATCCACTGTATCACAAGTGGATTCATCTTACCGCTATAGAGATCGCTTAATCAATTGGGTGTGTTTCATTTCAGTAGAAGTGACAGTCACGGGGCACAAAGTTTTGGGTAAACCAAGTCCGTTCGCCCCGTGACAATCATTTTGGCTCAACTCATTTGAAACACACCC
>WFSA01000022.1 GCA_015486215.1 Anaerolineae bacterium
TCTAAGAACTTAGGCCAAGTTATACTAGTATTGTTTGGCGGAAGTTCTTCGGGGTTTTCTGTAGTGCAATTTTATAAAATTGCATGGTTAAATTTGCAAATTTGACCTACGATAATTGCTGAAGAACTTCTGCCAGTGTGTACTAGGAACGAGAATTTAATAACTTGCGGAAGTATCTTCTCAATAAATCGTGGACAAGACTTGACAAATTTCATCAGCACTTTATTTTACACGAGTATCATTAGGAAAATTTGTCAAGTCTCCCCAGAATACTGAGAAGATATTTGCGGAACTTCAAATTGTCATTCCCCCATCTTCATGAGGGCAGGCTCTGCGAAGGCAGAAATCCACAGTCTGGGAAATCATACTAATGACAGATGTAAGTTTCTGGTTTTATTTAATCCTCATTTCTAAGGATGGGCGATGGTTTTTATCCCTTTATGACCAAAAGGTCTTTTCGTGAAAGCCATCGTTTGTGAGCGGATAAGCGCGAATGAAGAAGTCGTACCTATAAAGCCATTTCTGCATCCACAATGGCATCCATTTAGCAAACCCGCCTCCTCCACCTTGAGAAGCGTGGCATCGGCTGGCAGCCCGTTTTATCTCCCAATATGACCGGTAATCAATACGAGTATGCAATCTATTTGATGGCACGCCGATACGGGTGAGGTCTATATCTTTGTTTTTGCCAATTTTTGTCGGGTCTTTTCCGCGCAGGCGCATCATGCGGGCGATCCATTGGACACGATTTTTGGGAACGGCGGTGTAGTAAAGACGGTCGCATTGGTGCGGTTCGCCCGCGTCAGGATATTGCTCAGGATCGGCGGCGGCATGGAAAGCGGCCGTTCCGATTTTCCAGCAATGGATATGGTCGGGATGGTAGTAGCCGCCTGTTTCGTCATGGGTAAGCATCACTTGGGGGCGTATTTGGCGGATGAGGGTGACAAGCCGCTCAATCTGCTCATCGGTATCGGCATTGATAAATGCTCTGGGATGGTCGTTAGCGGGATCATTGATGTAACCTGAGTCGCGGTAGTGGGGGGGGTGAAGGGTGGCATTAAGAATGGAAACGGCCGCTTTCAGCTCTTTTAACCGCACAGCAGCTAATTTCTCATGCCCCAATTCATAATCATCAGCGATGGAGCCAGCCGCGCCATCGGTAGCGATAGCGATATGTACATCAACACCTTCGGCGGCATATCTTGCCACTGTGCCGCCAGTTCCAAAAGATTCATCATCAGGGTGTGCTAAAAACAGTAATAATTTTTTCATAAAAAGGATGGGATATAGGAGTAATTGGAGTAATCATACTGATTTTTCTATCCGTATTCACCAGTACAATCGGTATACGGTTCGTTGGTTCGTTATAGAGCAAAAAATATCCTCTATCGCTACACTCTACACTCTATCTCCTAAATGTCAAAATCGCACCTTTCGATAGGGGGATGGGTTGTTATTGGGTGATGAATATATCTTTGATTGTGACTGTGAAGAATGAAGGCGAGGCGATACGGCCGTTGTTGGATTCTTTAATTGAACAGAGCCGAATGCCCGATGAAATCGTGATCTGCGATGGCGGCTCAACCGATCATACGGTACAGATTTTAACTGAATATCAACAATGGCTGCCATTAAAAATCATCGAAGCATCAGGCGCAAATATCAGTGCAGGGCGCAATCGAGCGATTGAAGCGGCGCAAGGGGAAATTGTTGCGGCAACGGACGCGGGGGTGATTTTAACGCCGTATTGGGTGGAAGATTTGGTTGCGCCGATTGAGAAAGGGGAAACGGCCGTTGCTGCTGGCTGGTTCGAGGCTGATCCATACACTGATTTTGAGGTGGTGATGGGGGCGACGGTGCTGCCTGCGCTGGAGGATATTGATCCAAAAACATTTTTGCCGTCCAGCCGCTCGGTCGCGTTCTTAAAAAGCGCATGGGCGACGGTGGGCGGCTACCCTGAGTGGCTGGATTATAGTGAAGACCTTGTGTTTGATATGGCGTTGAGGGATGCGGTGGGGGAGTTTGTTTTTGTGGAAACGGCCGTTGCCTATTTTCGGCCGCGCGGCTCTCTGCGTGCATTTTCACACCAGTATTACAATTATGCTAAAGGGGACGGCAAAGCATCCCTGTGGCCTAAGCGGCACGCGATTCGGTATGTCACTTATCTGGCTGCGCTTCCCGCGTTGCTCTATATGATTTGGCGCGATAAGCGCATTGGCTGGCTGGGATTGGGGTTGGGAACGGCCGTTTACTGTAAACGGCCGGCCCAACGGCTCTGGCCTGACACAACGGGCTGGCGGCCGCCAGCCCGCTTGCGTGCTTTTGCCATGATCCCTATTATTCGCTTTGTGGGGGATGTGGCGAAGATGGTGGGGTATTTGGTGGGGGTTTTTTGGCGGTGGAAACGGCCGTGAGAGTGATAAAAACAACCATATTAAACCTATGAAAATCGTTTTCGTTTTGACACAAAGTTTGGATAGCCCCAGTGGATTAGGTCGATATGGCCCATTAGCTAGAGAATTAGTTAAATTAGGACATCAAGTAGAAATCATCGCCCTACATTATGCCTGGCATCAATTACAGGAAAAGCAGTACATAGATGCTGGCGTATACATAAATTATGTAGGGCAAATGCACGTTCGAAAAGAAGGTCCCCGCAAAATTTACTTTAGCCCAATTCGTTTAATATGGGTTTCTCTATTAGCCATAATACGGTTAGCATTAGCCATTGCTCGCTCTAATGCTGAACTTATTCATCTTGGCAAACCACAACCATTCAACGTACTGGCTGTTAAAATAAGCCGCAAAGGGCGTAAAGTATACTGTGATTGTGATGATTATGAGGCAGAAACGAATAAATTTAGCAACGGTTGGCAGAGACAAATAGTACAGTACTTTGAAGACAACATTATTTATAACGTGTCAGGATTGACAGTCAATACCAAATTCACACAACAACGATACATACAATTAGGTTACCCAGAAAAACAAATTCGCTATGTACCTAATGGCATCGAACGCTCTCGATTTATTAGCCCACCCACAGTAAAATACCTTAGAAAACAATGGAGTATAAATTCTGATGCACCAATCATTATTTATGTGGGTACATTAGGTCTGTTAAGTCATCCAGTTGATTTACTTCTCAAAGCATTTCAGAAAGTTATTCAACATCTACCAAAAGCACGCTTAATGCTGGTCGGTGGTGGTGAAGATTATGATACATTACAGAAACTAGCAGAATATCTTGATATTACTGATAAAACAATATTTACTGGACGTATACATCCTAACAAAGTCCCTGGCTATTTGGCACTTGCAACAATATCTGTCGATCCTGTTTATGACGATCTCATTGCACAAGCGCGTTCCCCGCTCAAAATATTAGAAAGTTTAGCAATGGGTACCCCTGTTATAACTAGCGACGTAGGTGATAGACGTATGTTATTAGCAAATGGCACATGTGGTGTTTTGGTGAATGCTGGCGATGCTCAAGCATTAGCAAATGGGCTAATAGAACTGTTACAAAACGAAAAAGCTAGAAAAGGCATGATTAATGCCGCCCTAGCTTTTCATAAAATATGGTATTGGGATCGCTTAGTTACTGAGTTTTCAAAGATTTATTATTAATACGGATTATCAACTTCTTCTCCTGTCACTGCATCAACTGAAAATAGCCATTCTTGTGTAATAGGATCTATAATACTCCATACAGGATTACTCATTCCATCAAGATACACAAGTTCTAGATCGTAGGCCAGAGCCTCTGACCAAATATCTCTTTCAGAACCAACTTGTTGAAACTGTTCAAAAATATCAGGGCTATCAAGTACTATTTGAGACATGTCTATAGGTTGCTCAGTATATCCAATATCCATTGCTGATTCAGTAAGTGTTGTACCTGTGATTACATTGTCTACCACATGAATGATAAATTCTCGTTTTGAATTTGGTTTACGAAATTTAAAAAACCAACCTGGCAATACAGGAGGGTTACCCAAGTTCGTTAACATAATATGCGACGGAGAAATTGTTGCTAAGTAAGCATCAGCATGAAATTGCTCAAGAGCAACTGGATGTACTAAATTATAGCTCTGAATAGCTGTTTGAGATCGTCCATTTTTTGAGTATTCGCTAACCGGGGCAGGGTAGCCTGTGTTGTCTAACGCAGATATCCCCGATTGAGCAGGATACCCAATTTGTTCGTCCGACGATATATTTATCGTCAGAAAATCAGGTTGCCCATCTGGTTCTGGCGTAACAACAAAATCTAATCTCTGTTCATCTTGAGAAATAACACTAGAGCAACCAGCTAATAATATAGTCCCAATAATTATAACCGTGTAAGATAAATTATATATCATATTATTTAGTAACTACTCAGGTATAAATGCGAGCATCTTTGCTAAGAATCGCTATTTTCACCCACATACAGGTGTAATTTTGACAAAGAAAGGTCATTTTAATTACACCCTTCGCGCAAAATATACTATCAACCCCCATATATGGGGGTTTTCCGATCATTCGACCCGATATATTAAGCCTGAGTAGTTACATTATTTACATCTATAGATACAAATTGCAGGGTTGCCCAATTGGGTAACCCTGCAATTTGTTTTTCATTTATTAGTCCAACAATGTTATTTTGATGGACTTTTTGTAGGGCAATTTGAAAAATTGTCCGCGCAATCTTACAAAATTACCCTACGCAATATCCGCCAAAAGTTGTCGGTCAGACTACTATGCCAAATTAAACAGTTACATCAAAACTGACCTATGTTATTTTGCAACACCAGTCACTGCGAGTAAATAATCACTAGGCGTTTTGTTAGGATCATGCCCAACTACTCCAGAAGATGTATTATGCTGAATAACAGCAACTAATTTAGCCCCACCAGTAGAAGTAACAGTTGCTGACGTTGAAGTTTTGTTAGGCAAAGTGTCACCAGCACTATTCAAATGTAAGATATTGACAACAGCACCACCAGCAATGCTGGGGAATGAACGCGTAGACCCATTAGCATAGCTAATCGTAACATCAGTGGATGACGAGCTTGTGTTTTGAACAGTGACTGCAGTAAAATAACCATAATAATCACTATTAATATTTGGGATGCTAACAGATGTAGAAGCCGTAGCAGGGGCATTATAACTAGCAAAAGACCCCGAGTTTCCAGAGCTTAAACTAACTAATCCTACAACATCTCCAGATGTTGTGGCAATAGAGGCAGCAAATACACCCGTTGCATTACCGCTAGGTAATGATACATTAGACGGTTGGTAAAATTCTTTTGCAGCTCCTTCAGCTAAACTAAAAGCAGCAGTTACTCCACCAGGATACGTAATCGTGCCTGTTGCTACACCACTACCCACATTTTGTATGGTCAAAGCAGAATTAAAGCTATAGTAATTTTTATAGAGAGCAGGGGCATATAAACTTGTACTTCCACCGGTAAATGCACTATAGCTAGCGGTGCCTGCAATCGGTGTCGTACGCCAAATATTAGCAACGCCGACAATTGCTTGATTAGCAGTGATAACTGCGCCAAATAAACCATCCGCATTACCAGAAGGTAATTGAGAGAAATCAGACATGGGATATGTTTTGGAAGATTTCGCTGGAATTGTCCCCATGCTAACACCTGTAGCAATTACAGTACCATCAGCCTTCATAAATTTACCAGTAACCACGGCTGGGGCAGATGATGTATTCTGAATAACTATCTCAGAATAGAAATTATAATAATTTTTATAGTTACCTGGAAAATACAAAGTTTGAGCAGCTTGTGTTGAGTCAAAACCATCATAAGCAAAAGCTGTCCAAGGGGCTGAACCGCTATTGGTCGAAGCTGTATTCACAGATGCAATAACTGGTTCATTACTGCTGACAACAGCCGAGTATTGCCCAGCAGTTAAACCCGTAACAACACTAGGTACATATATTGACAAAGCCCCACCTGCTGCTAATGGGTCAGGTGAATATGTATGTATAACAGATCCTGCTGCATTGTAAAACTGAATTGTAATACTTGCTGGACCTGTTCCAGAATTTTGCAAGTTGATTGAACTGCCCCACGCACCAGGTGCATCAGTGCCATCTTGCCCTTGTGCAACAATACTTGATGCACCCAAGGCTAATGTTAAAGTGAGTACAACGAAAATAAATAATCTTTTCATGACTAGTCTCCATAAAGTTAATAGTGTATTAGTGTAAAAATCAAAACAGAACACACCTTTGTTGATATTACCAACTCGATCATATCAATATACTCTATTTTATTCAATACCCCGATAGAGTATATTTACCCTCTAGCTACTAAATCACCCTTTTTACTGATAACCCATTTGGATTATTTAATGTGCTTCTAAAGATTTTTGCTTCTGCTGAAAAGCCATTTCGTAAACGGCAGATTGAAAACTCTGTGGGGTACCAATATCATGATATTGGCTTCCTTCTGATATAAATGCTTGTATATTCAACCCATCATGTAGAGCTGCCAGAAATATATCACTTAGAACGCACTCAGGGCTTTCTTGTGGGATTTTAGATAGGTAGTCAGTCATAAAATAAGAGAATCTGGGCGACCATGCTGCACACCCCCACATATATTTTAAATGAGTTTTGGTAGGCTTATCTACAAAATCTATGATACGATCACTTTCATCGAAATCTACCATACCAAATTTCTGTGGTGTAAGAGTTGAAAATATCCCCAAGGTAATATCAGATTGACGTGCATAGTGATGTTCAACTAAATCAGCCATAACACTACTTGGTGTAATTAATGTATCTGGCATGGAGAACAGAACTGTAGCATCTTGGAACCAGTCACTGGGAATATCAATAGCAAAGGGCATACCACGCAATTGTTCTTGGTAAAAATAAGCGATAGAAAGCCCATAACGATACCCATTTCCCAAGTATTCTACAATGTCAAATTTCGAACCACCAATAATAATAGCTGTTTGATCTACGCCAGCACCTTTAAAAGCTTGTAAATGTAGTTCGATAGTGGTCACAGGATGCCAATGCTTTGGATGATAAGAGGAATCAGGATGAAAGCCAAGAGGCATAATTTCTTTACTACACGGGATTACACCTAAACGAGAACCGCGTCCAGCGGCCGGTAATATACCAACTAATTTATTCATGGTTATTTCTTTTTGAGTAGACGTAACCAACCCAGAATAACAAGTGCAAGAAAGACTTGTCCTAATGTAAGGATGATTTTAACGCTTATAGCCGTAGCAATACTGGCTGGCAAAGGCCAGTATTGTGCTAATAAATATGTTAATGACATTTCACGGGCGATACCAAGTGTTCCAATACCAATACTGACAAATGACCCAAGTAAAGCGGCCCCTAACCATATATAGAATATAGACCAATAATCAGCCATGCTCACGGGTGTAAATATATGCAACACCGTTACTAAAAATAATCCCCCTATAGGCCAAGAAATGCTATACCAAAATAATGCTATTATTCCGTATCGACCTTGATATAAAGATGCTATTTGATATGCACTGATACGAGTGCGCCACCATTGATTAATTCTGGGATATACTAATATCAGAATAACCATAATAATGATCAATGTGCCTAGTAAGAGTAGCCATGATTGAGCGCGAATTAACCATAAAACAAGATACATAAACGTGCCAGCACCTAACATTATTACCATTTCCAACAAGGATGCAGCAACAACAGAATTACGTCGAATCTGTTGTTGTTCATAGAAATGGACACGGTTGGCAATATACCATGCGACAGTTGGTAAGTATTTTACCAAATCGCTAGTAGCAACAGCTTCCACATTTAGGCGTAATGGCAACCGCCCCAAGGTGGCTATGGCCAAAGAATGCCAGCCAAATAAGTGTATCGCGTATGTTATGGCATAAATAATGACCGATACCCCTAAATAGATTGGAGATAATACGATTTCACCTTCTGGCATCTTGCGCCACGCATATGCCATACCAATGATGGTTAATACAAATGATATGATAGTGATACCATGCCACAAATAACGTTGACGAGCAGGAGTCAGCCATAAACGCATCTTATTTAGTGGCGGCCATCGTTGTAATTGTTGCCAATATATAGAATAGAAAGGCATAATAATATTTGGTTACTGCGATACGCACCGTTCGCTTAAAAATTTCATTGTTTTAGGAATTGCACCCATATATGCAGGTAACGATAGTTTTATTTAACATAATAGCTAATTCGACAAATTGTCACATATTACTGCTCTGGAGTGATTTCTTCTATAATTTGTACATGATAGGATTATTTATCGTCATATCCCTTCATATCGGGGGTTATTAATCTCTAATTTGAGCAAAATTTTAAATGAACGATGAGTTGTATACTCAATTTTATCCATATGATAGACAGGCTTTACATAATTGGGTAACGTATATTTGAGAGATTCGAGCGGATTACATATTTATGTTTAATCAAACAACACACGCCGAACCAAACAGGAGGACAACTATATCATATCAATATAAAACCTAAAATCGAACATTATATAAATAATACACCCAGATAAATGGGTAATAATCAGGGTTTTACTCTGACTACTACCTATTTATTTAATTTTGAACTCTCTTCCAAATGAACATCAGAAGATGGGTAAAGTCGAGGTATAAATATAGGTTAAAAATACCCGTCTCATGGAATTTTTTGAAAAACTGCCGTTATATTAGAACCACGTCGATAATAATCAATCAATTTAAAATATGGCATAAGTATAAATCTTGCTATTTTGCTAAAGATAAACTTGCGTAGATACTGAGTGAACATCCCATATCCAAATCGTTTTTCTATGATAAACATCAAACTAGAAGCTGTTGCAGCGTGACTTCCATATACGCTTTTTCTTGTAATCTCAATCAACCCTGCTTTCACCATTAAAGATTGTAGCAAATTAGAAGGGAATAAATATAAATGGCGCGGCAACTCATAACCCAACCACACATTCTTAAATATACGCCTATCAATACTATCTAAGTTAGGATGATTAACGATTAAAATACCACCAGGACGTAACAAATTAGCTGCTCGATGAATGACGACTTGTGGGTTATACACATGCTCAAGAACATCCCACATCGTGATAACATCAAAGGAATGTTGTGCAAAAGGAGGGTTGTTCAAAAACCCTGCCACAATATCCAAACTAACTTCTTTATGTGCATAGACTGCTGCCGCATGACTAGGTTCAATTCCTACAACTTTCCATTGAGGTTGCAACCGCATTTCTGACAAAAAATCACCAGTTGCACAACCAACATCAAGCAGACGGCCATTTGACAAATACTTCATTACAATTTTACATCGCTTCTGTAAGCCATAACGACGAAAAAAACGTGCTAGATTGTTTTCCTTATGAACACCATGCGTATATTGTTGATATTCCGAAGGGTAAAAATCAACCATTTTTGCAGATGTTGGACGGGGGTATTGATATATAACACCACATTTCAAACATTTATGCATATGAAATACAATGTCACCACCTAAAAACAAATCAGTACGTGACGCAAGCAACATCCGATCATCATGTCCACAAATTTCACAACATATCTGTTCAAAGCCATCAGGCAAATCAGGTATTAAGGACATATGATTATGTACTCCACTCTGGTTGTATATCGTCAATGCTCTTTGCTTCTAAACCAGCATGAATACCACTTAAAAATGTCGGCAAGCTTCTAATATTTCCTTTCACTGTTTCCCGAAATAGTACCCATGCTACATAAATTGCCAATAGATACTTATTATGATGCTTGCGATGGTAACGGGTGCAGCTTTGTCCTAGAATTTTCCACCAGCGTAAAGATTTAGGACTATTTTGCGTACTGCGCGACACTTTATGCCACAAGTGGGAGTTAGCAGTATAGATTATCTGCCAATCATGCTCGCGTACTTGGACACAAAAATCCCAATCATCATAATAAAAGAAGTAATGTTCATCAAAGGCAACTGTCTCGCATACTTCACGAGTTAGCAATAAACAACAGCTTGGTGCAAAATCTATGGGTGTCGTTTTCTCCCATTCGGCATCATCCTTTTTTTTACGGCCGCGTAATAAAATGTTAGACGGTATCCAGCGCGTTCGCCCGCCAGTTGACCAAATAATATCTGGCGCATCATAATAATAAATTTTAGGCATGACCATGCCGCATTGCGGATACTCTTTAGCCGCAACAAGCATATTCGTGAGAAAATCAGGATCAAAAATGAGATCGTTGTTCATCACCGCAATGTAGTCTGCCTCATATTCAAGAGCCGATTGAATGCCTCGATTATAACCAGCCGCGATGCCGCGATTTTCCTCACACCGCACCATCTGTATATCTGGATATTCCAGTGCAATACGATCTGGGCTATCATCGCTAGAGCCATTATCGACGACCAGCACTTCAAAATTATCATAATTTACTTTAGATAATGATTGCAAGCACTCATTTGTATCTTCATACCCATTCCAGTTGAGAACAACTAAATAAATAAGCGGTGATGTTTTGTTTATATCCATAACATGCTGATCTTACCCTCAATCATCATTGTTGTATAGCGGAAATCGGTATACGCTCAGTGTGTTGATGAAAGTTTTATCAAGATGCTTATTAAGCGTTCCCAAGAAAACTTTCCGTTTGATTTTTCAATGATATTGCCCCTAAGACCATCCCCCAGTTCCTCTGCAAAATACCGCTCAATTGCCGCCGCCAACGCCTGCGGGTTCCCAGGCGGCACGACCAACCCAGAACGGCCGTCCTCCACCACCTCACCCAACCCGCCAACATCAGTCGTAATGACAGGGCAACCATGCCCGAAAGCCGCTTGAATAATACCACTTTGTGTCGCACTGCGATATGGTAAAACCGTCACATCCGCTCGTTCCAGACAAGCAGCCAGTGTTTCATCGGGTAAGTACTCATCAATGATAGTCACAGCATCGCTAATGCCCAGTCGTTCAATCTGCGTACGATATCGTTCACTGCCCTGCCAAAATTCACCAGCGATGAGGAGGTGCAACGGCCGTTTTTCCAAAACAATCGCCATCGCATCCAACAATACATCCAACCCTTTGTACGGCCGTACAAATCCCGCAAACAATAATAATGGCCGATCATCGGGGACATCTACAGGAACCGCCCCCACTGAATCTTTCCCGATGGCTTGATAAGTCGGGTGCGTTGCCACTTCAACAGTTGCTTGCGGCAAAAACTGTTTGAGTAAACGGCCGTCTTTCTCCGAATGTACCACGAACCCATCACCCGCCCGCAACACGCCCTTTGTAATAGAAGGAAGCACCATTTTACTGATTTTACTCTGCTCATGCGGCAGTACATTGTGGCAAATAAACAACAATTTAGGTTGTGATGGCAGTCGTTTGATGCTGCGCCCTAGCACAGCCCACATTGGTGCAAAATACGGATGCCACCATGGGATGATGACAACATCTGGTTGCCAGTCACGCATTCGTTTTAACGCTGTGCGCCAACTGAACGGGTTGAGTGGGTTTAATAGGTATTCTGCTTCTGTGTGTAACGGGTTTTTGCTGGGATCGCGGTCGCTTTTGCCCGGAAAAAGGATTTTCGGGTATTGATTTGAGAAGGAAATCAACAGCGTTTCGTACTCTTCACGCAACGCTTGTGTCAATAAGGTCGTATAATGGGCGATGCCGCCGCGATACGGATAGGTGGGGCCAAGCAAGCAAAAACGTGTCACTACTTATACCAAAGATTCGCGCAGACTAAAGAAAAAATCTGCGCGAATCAGCGTAATCTGCGGATCAATCATCGAATCAGTATCATTTAAGGTCATAATCAGCATTATTCCCCCTTCATCGGAATATCACGCGGCTCACACGCTTCCAGATTCCCCTCATCAGGCAAATCCACCAAGATCGCCTTCGGATCAACATGGGTATTAAACTGCGAAATCTCCACATCCTCGTGGATCAATCCCGCCCACACCGGCTGCGGATTGCGGTCGCCGAACGTATTTGTCAGCCGAATTCCACCCGTGATAGTCGCCCTGTCGCCCGGCATTAGATAATAATACGCGCCAATTTTTTCCAGCGAATCCATATCCCCCACCGCCCAGCGGTACGGATAATTGCTTAACTCATTCTCATAGCCGACCGCCACGCGCCACGCGCCCGATTCCGTATGCCAGCCCAGCGTATTGTAATTCCAGTCCGAATCATACACCGTGCCTGGCTCTGGCCCCGTCGTGCGGATGGGGGTGTTGCCATAATTTTGCACCGTCATGGTGAAATACAGCGTGTCGCAAAGCACAACGGCCGTTTTATCCACAATAAACGTATCCCCCGTCGGCGGTGCGAAAATATCCGCACGGGGAACGCCGCCATAAGCGATGGTTAACGCGCTTTCCACCCGCACTTTCTGCCCCTCGTCATCTTCAGCGATGGCGATGATGGGATAACGGCCGTCTGGCGGCGGCGTTTCCCCGTGATCCACCCCGCCCTCGTAATCAAAATAGTGGCGGCCAATCGCATTTGCAGGCACGTCCCGCTCTAATTCCGAGACAGGAATCTCCAGCCCTTCATCCGTCAGCAAATAAACACGCACACTTTTCACACCTTTAGACAAGAAAAATTGTGCCTGCACACGGTCATCAATCCCATCCCGATTAGGGGTGAAGGTCTCTTTGTTCAGGGTAAAATTGCGTAATTCGGGCAATTCGGGGTCGGCATTGGCGATGGTGATGGAACCGTTGGCACTCTCCATATTACCGTCTTCACCAACGGCCGTTATCCGCCACTCATACGCCCCATCCCGCAGCAAACGGGACAAAATCTCACCGTCAATCTCCTCATCGGGCAAGACATATCCATCAACCACACCGCTGAACTGCACCGCATACTCACCCGCGCCGCGCGGTTTATCCTCACGGAAATAGTACCGTTCGCCCGCCTCATCTTCAAAATAGATAGAAACAGTCGCGTTATCCGCCAACGTGTAGCTGATACCCGTAATATCGCTCTCCCCGTCTGCATTAGGGGTGATGGCCGCATCATGCACCATCCCGTCACGCAACAGCGAGCCATCGCCGCGCATCAACCGCCAGCCGACAGCGACAGCGATCAAAACAACGAGCAAGCCGATCAGCCCAATCCACAAGGGAGAAAATTTTCTATCATCCATGCGGTAAGTGTATCAAAAGGGGACAAACGGGGCGAAAACGGCCGTCCTACGGTTCACCCTCCATAAGCCGTCAAGTAGATAGGGGGACAGGGCGCAGTTTCCTTTCTGTTTTATCTGCGTCCTGCTCTTTTTTCGAGGCTGACATGACCGTTCGCGCCGCCTCATACAGCAAAAGTGCTGATGCCACATTGACCGAAAAGGATTCCAATTGGGGTGACATAGGGATCGTGGTTTGTACATCGGCCGATTCACGGATGGATGCAGGCAGGCCGCGTGCCTCGTTTCCAAGCAAAACGGCCGTTTTCATCCCAAAATCAACCGCATCCAATCGCACGCCGCCGACAGGCGTTGCCGCCACCGTCTGTATACCGCACGCCGCCAACTCAACGGCTAACAAAGCGTACGTCTCATAACGCAAAATCGGGAGCGTAAACACACTGCCCATCGCTGTCCGCACCGCTTTGGGGTGGAACGGATCGGTATCGCCGACAGCAATGAAGGCAGCTGCCCCCAATCCCAGCGCGGTACGAACCATCGCCCCCGCATTGCCGGGATCGCGCACATCAACGGCGGCCGACAGCAACAGTCGCTTCCGCCCCGCCACAAATTCGGGCAGCGGCACGGGGGATGGGATACGGATCAAGCTGAAAATATCGCCTAAGCCTCGCCCATTGCTCAATTGGCGCATCTGTTCATCAGGCACGACGACAATTTGGCAATTGGCCGCTTCTAAATCGGCTAATACCTTCTGAGCAACGGCCGTTTTCCTCCCCGCCGCACTCTCCCCGACCAAAACTTGCTCAATACGCGCCCCCGCTTCAATCGCCAATTGGTGCAGTTGGAAGCCTTCGATGGAAAAACGGCCGTTTTGCAGCCGCCCTTTTCTCGTCGCCGCCCGCTCTACCATCGCTGCTATTCCACGCCATTCATTGCTCATTATTTTTTATAAAGAGAAACGGCCGTTTTGTGCTTTTTATTGCAAACAGGCCGCAACCTCTTATACTTAGGGAAAGTTCGTTTCTAACTTTGGACTTTCAGATGACAGGCACTTGCCAAGTGCCTGTCACCTTGGCCACAGTTATTTACGAGTTTTCCCTTAGTAATAGGACTTAAACTTTAATTCTTATTCAATCAGCAACTATTATCAATAGGAAGATCAAAATGAGCAAGAAAGAAACATCCCCCGAAACAAACCCTGACTTAGATCAATTGCGTAATATCCTATACGGCAATCAAGCCCGTGCTACAGAAAAACGGCTTGATGATTTAGAAGCACGTCTAGAAACTGTCCGACGTGAATTGAGTGAAGACCTCAACAAACGAGCCGCATCGCTCTCTAGCTCAACAACTTCTCAATTAAACGATAATCGTAATACATTAAGCGCACAAATCGATCAAATGGCCGCCGATTTTAATCAACGGCTGGACACACAAATCGCCACATTAAACCAACAGTTGACAGATTCTAGAGCAGAGTCACGCCAGCGTGATAATGATTTACGACAAGAAATGCTAACTTTGGGCGCAATGATAAACAAACAAAAAACGGGACGTGAAGAGCTGGGAAATTTGCTCATTCAATTAGGCCGGCAATTACAAGAAAATGCGGCCGGCACATCTCAAACCGACAAATGAGTTTAGCCTAAGTGACAGTCACAAGGCGTATAGTTTCGGGTAAACCAAATCCGTTCGCCCCGTGACAATCATTTTTACTGAAATGACTGCGCCATCCTCCACCCCACCCAGCGACTCTCCACCAGAGATGGAGTCTATTCGTGCTATTCTCTTTACGCATGAACGGGCGCGGTTACACACGTTAGAAGAGCAAGCTGCCATTCTGGCACAAACTGACCGTGAGCAAGGGGAACGATTACGAGAACGCGCCCAAGCATTACAAGCAAAAATTGACGCGCTGCAACAAGAAACAGAAAAACAGCAAACAGAAGCTGTCGCTTTACAATCACGGCTTAATCAGCTTCGTGCTGACATCACAGCCGAATCAGAAGCACTCATCCCTCGTTTGACAAAAGGGATGAGCAGCATGATTAAAGAGACAATTCAAGATTCTCCCGATGAAATGGCCGAAGCACTCGGCCCTGTGATGGGAGATGCCATCCGCGTACAAATTCGTGATTCCCGTGATGAGATGGTGGATGCAATTTACCCGATCATCCTGGCCACGGTACAGAAAGCGCTTGCTGAGTTCACTCGTGAATTGCAAGCGAATATAGATATGCGTCTCAAATCTACATTTGGGGCGCAAAACGTTTTCAAGCTATTCTCCGCACGCTTACGGGGCGTTCCACCATCATCTTTAGCTATCCGCCAAGCTCTCTCCTGCACTATTCAAGAACTGTTTCTTATACAGCATGAATCAGGATTATTGTTAGCTCACCATGGTTATGCAGAAAAGGCAAATAGTGATGATTCCGATCTAATCGGCGGTATGTTGACCGCCATTCGTGATTTTGCCCGCGATTCATTTGGTGATGGTTCAGATAGTGACAGTTTGAATGAAATTCAATATGGGAATGAACGGATTATTATTCAAAGTAGTCAATATGTTTATTTGGCAGTTGTTATAACTGGTGTTGAGCCAGAATGGTTCCGCGCTCGTTTACACGCATTTATCTCTGATCTTCATGTTCAATATGCACCATCATTGCGTGACTATACGGGCGATCCAGAGGATATTCCTGATCTCAAACCATCATTGGTTGCTCTAGCAGCCACAATAGGGACGCAAGAAGACGAAAATCCAGAACCCATAACGCGTGGTCAAAAAATGTTTTTGTTTGGCGGGGGGATGATAACAGTTCTCTTGCTCGCTACGGCTTGTTTTTATCTGCAATTTACAATTGCATTATGGCCGCTCGCTTTCGGCGACCCGACATTTACGCCAACGGCTGTTCCCACCAACACGCCGCTGCCGACAGAAACGGCCGTTCCCACCAACACCCCCACAGCAACAACAACATCTACACCATCCTCTACCCCAACATATACCCCAACCACCACACCTACCCATACACCGTCCCCCACACCAACAGCAACATCTACTCCCACAGCCATACCCGCAGACATTATCACTAATAGTTCAGTATGGGTACGCAATCAGCCTGATATAAATGCAGACACATACACTATCATCCCCAAAAACACAGTCGTCACCATTTTGGTACAAGAAGATATTTGGGTTAAGGTTGAATGGACAAGTTGGAATGGCATAGAGCAGGGATGGATACCAACACATTGGGTAACTCTTCCTGAATGAACTATGGTTACAAAACTATATACAATCTAACGGATTGCATCACACTAGATAAACCGATGAAGGAAAGTTCTATATGAAACGTATCATCCAGAAAAAAGTATGCCTTTTAGGTGATTTTGCTGTCGGAAAAACCAGCCTGACACGCAAATTTGTTGAAGGTCGTTTTGATGACCGTTACCTTAGCACCATCGGCATAAAAATCTCACGCAAGCGTTTGGAAATGGATACATATACGCTTAATTTGCTCATCTGGGATTTGGTCGGCGGTGCCAATTTTAGCAAATCAAGCGCAAAACATTTGCACGGTGCTATTGCCGCTCTCATCGTTTGCGATTTAACACGACCCGAAACATTAGATGGATATAAATTTTACGCGGAACAAATGCGTGCCGTCAATCCAAACGCTGCCCTAATTTTTGCAGGCAACAAATCTGATTTAGTTGATGAGCGATTGATTAGTGATGAAAAGTTACAAATAATCAGCAAACAATTAAACGGCAGTTACTTAGACACCAGTGCTAAAACAGGCTTTCAAGTAGAAACCGCATTTCACTGGATGGCAGAACAAATAGAGATATGATGACGACACCTTCCCCTGCTGAGTTCACCCCCGCCATGTTAGCCGCCAGTGCCACAAATGTAATGGTTATGGCACATCGGATCGCATACGCACAGATTAACTCCGATTTAATGGTCGTGCAAACATCATCTAATTTTTCAATGGTTGTAGAGCAACAGGATACAACGATTATCGGGCAGCCCATCACTGCCTTGTTATGGGAATTTGTAGGCGCGGAAGAATTATTACAAGATGTTTTGCATGGGCGGTCACCTTCATGTCATCTGGAACAGATAAACCGTGGCAAAACTGACGACAAACAAGTGTATCTTGATTTTCTAGTCGTACCTTTGAACAAACAGCATCTTGATCAGGGGTTATTGCTATTAATAGAAGACCGCACAAAAAGCAGTCGTCTGCAACAAACCATCATCCAAGATCGCAATGAATCACGCCTGTTACAACACCAAATCGCCCGCGTCAACAAAGAATTGCGTCGTCTTAATCAGTTAAAATCACTTTTTCTCTTTATATCCGCTCACGATTTACGCACACCCTTAACCTCTATTAACGGGTACGCAACGTTAGTTTCCAAGCGGCTGCCCACAGCGGTAGATCCATCCATCATCAGATATTTAGAAGTCATTATTTCAGAATCTAACCGCATGGGGCATCTCATCAATAATTTCATCAATTTAGATCATGTTGAACAAGGGGGCTTAACGCTTCAACCCGAAGTATGCGATTTGAACAGTGTCATCGAAGAAGTAGTCAACGTAGTGGAATTTGATATCAACAACCGCCATATCGTGCTAGATATAGAAACACCCGATTCACCTATGCGATTATGGGCCGACAGAGATAAATTATTCTATATCGTCTACAACCTGCTCAACAACGCGCTGCAACGCACACCACAAAATAGGCGCATTCTGGTTCAAGCTGGTGTAGCAAATGAAACGGTATGGCTGCAAATACAAAATGATGGAAACGGCATCACCGAAGAGAGGTTAAAAAGTATTTTCAACCTCTATTACCATCAAACAAAAGCGACGACACGAAGCAGGCGGGAGGGAAGCGAACTAAGTCTGTACATGGTCAAGATGCTGGTAAACGCACATCAAGGGGATGTGGAAGCGAGCAGTAAACATGGCAAGGGAAGTGTATTTACAGTTATTCTTCCGCAAGCCTTAGATGGAAAATAGGTATCTTCTCAGTATTCTGGGAAGACTTGACAAATTTTAGGAAAATTTGTCAAGTCTTGTCCACGATTTATTGAGAAGATACGAAAATAGCTTCTCGGAAGATTTAGGTGACAGGCATTTGGCAAGTGCCTGTCACCTTGTTGAAATCGGTAGTGATACTGAAAAAATATCAGGTAGCTAGATGATTATTCGCCGATTACCCAAGCAAACGGCCGTTGCGGGGTGATCCCATAATAAATTTCCACCATACGGCGAAAGATTGGAGCCGCAATCGCCGACCCCTCACCCGCATGTTCTGCAATAATTGTGATCGCGATCTCAGGCTCGACAATCGTCGTGCCGTCAGCCAAAGTGTACGGAGATGCAGGAGCGTATCCCGTAAACCAAGCGTGTGAATTGCGCGGCGGAGCTTCGGCCGTGCCTGTTTTGCCCGCCATCTCTATCGGCATTCCTGTGAATTGAAAAGCGGCCGTGCCGATATTTTCATTATTTGCCACACTCCACATACTCTCCTGTATAGACGTTAGATATTCTGGAATGATGGGCAGTTGACCCCGCGTTTTCGTCGGCCATTGCTCCTCTGGTGCGCCCGCCCCCGCGCCCACATGATCGATCAATGTAGGCGTGTAGAGCGTGCCTCCATTGGCTATCGCCGCCGTAAAGTCCACAATTTGCAACGGTGTAACCTGCACAAATCCTTGTCCAATCGCCATATTGACTGCATCACCCGGAACCCATCCTTCCCCCACATTTTCCATCTTCCATGTCGGATCGGGAATCGTCCCTGCCGCTTCGGATAGTTGAATTCCTGTCTCAGTTCCTAATCCAAAAGCACGGGCAGTATTGGGCAGCAGATATTCATCAACCTGATTGTTGATATTGAAGCCCATATCATAAAAACAGGTGTTACAGGAGACGATCAAGGCCGCTTTGGTGCTAATCGTGCCATGCCCCCCCTCAAGCCAATCATGTTTGACAAACGCCTCTCCCATCCGACTCCATGTGCCGGTGCTGGTATACCGCGTGCTGGGGTTGTACAAGCCGCTCTCGTATCCAGCCGCTGTCGTGACAATTTTGAAGATAGAGCCAGCGGGATAAATCCCTTGTGTGACACGATTGAGCAACGGCCGTCTCTCATCTAACAATGTCAGCCCCAGCGCGTTGACCGCTTCCGGGGAGATGGGATCAAAAATCGTCGGGTCATAGCTGGGATAGGAAGCCATCGCCAGCACATCGCCGCTTTCTACATCCATGATGACGACCGCCCCCTGCGTGCCAAGCGGAGCTAGAGCCTCAGCCAGAGCGTACTCAACGGCCGTTTGCAACTCTCGATCTAATGTGGTGTAAATACTTCGCGCTTGGCGCGGCTGCTTCTCTTGAACCGTGCTGACATAATTGTCATTACTGTCAACGACCGTCAACTCCCCCCCTCGCTCGCCATTCAAAATATCCTCGCCCCATCGTTCCAGCCCTGCCAGCCCGACAATTTCATCGCCGCGATACCCATTGGCCGCATACTCCTCCGCCTCTTCGGCGGGAATGATGCCCGTGTAGCCAATGATATGCGGCGCGGCTCCCTCTTCGCTGTACAGGCGGGTCAATCGGGAAGTCGGCGGCGCAAGTCCATGATCGATGAAGGGCTGCAATGCGGTGATATGCTCCTGTAGCTGCGTTTCTGTCACATCTCCAATCGGCCAATACCAATCAGGTTGGGCGGCGGCGTAGCTCTCTTTAATCTCTTCGGGCGATTTGTTCAAGAGGAGGGAAAGGATATTGAGCATCCCTTCTTCGTCCTCGATATCGCCGGGGATAACGCCCAGCGACAAGATATTCCCTTGATACGCTAAGGCCAATCCATTGCGGTCATAAATGTTAGCGCGAGCGGGGATACGGTATTTCAAACTCAACCGATTGCCGCCCGTCAATTCGGGCAATATCAACCCTTCATGCCAAATGATGCCCCAACGGCCGTCTTGATACACCATTTTGACTTCATAATCGCGCACGATGTCACCGACAACGGCCGTTTGCCACGTCACCTGCGTCTCATACTCTGCCCGCGTCCCCTCTTGCACTAATGAGAGGGGATGGCTGCTGATGCTGGTGACAACGGCCGTTTCCATCGCCTCCTCATACCGTTCCACAAATGCCCCGCTACCCACCAACGATTGGCTGGCTGGCGAAAGCAAGCTGTACATACCCAAATAATCCCCCGTCTCCCATGCGTGAAAATAAGCGCGGGCAATGCCGCTCGGATCATCAATGATCGGTGCATCTGTATCTAAAGAGCGGGTCGGCAGCGGGGTCAACGTCCCCTCAACAAAAGAATCCTGCGGCACAAACGCCCCCTCCCCGCAAGCAACAAGGAGGAGTAGCAACCATAATAACAAAAAACTATATTCTCTATTCATAAGCAACGATTATATAATTGACCATTGACAATCGCATTTCATCTAGTTAAAACGGCCGATGCAAAAATAATAATCATCAAGAGTGCGCCGCCAAATTGGATAATGGTCGCCACGCCCCAGCCGGCCATACCGCCCAGAGCGGCATGAATCGCCTTGTTCCAATCGGGCTGCTTGTGATATTCGCCTAATAAAATACCTATTCCATAACCAACAACAGTGCCGACCAGCGGCATGATCATCGTGCCGACAATCATCCCAATCAAACCTAAAAGCATACTGCGTTTGGATGCGCCTGTTGATTTTGCGCCCAAAAGCGGTAACCATAAATCGGCCGTTCCCGTAAAGAGCCCGACGATATTAAGGATGATGAATGCTCCCCATCCCATCGAATCTATACCAGAAACCAGCGCATATATAACGGCTGCCAGCCACACTAAAAGTGTGCCGGGTAAAATCGGTATGACCACCCCAACCAAGCCAATAACCATAAACAAAATGGCTGTGCCAAACCCTATTATATTTCCTATTCCAGCCATTTTTCACTCTCCTAATGTAACTTCTCAATATTTCGGGGTGACTACAACAGATGAAAGAAATAGACGGATGGTGCAGTCGAGGAAATATCCGTTCATTTTCATAATCCGCTGTAGTCATACTAAAAACAAAATAATTTCCCCGCTTTTTTGAGAAGATACCTCCTAATCAGTAAATCAACAGCTTCTATTTATACCACAGGTTAAACACCTGTATAGTTACATCTAGCTCATTTAGGGCAATTGCAACCTCGCCTTAATTCGTGATCGTGATCGTTTTCGTGATCGAAAATCGAAAAACCCGATCACGAAATACGATCACGACAATCATAACGCATAAATTCCCTGCAACTCACATGTTATGTCAATTGCGGAGCTACTAAAAACGGTGTAAATTTGGAGGTTGCAATCGCCCTAAGCTCATTAGAGCAATTCCAGTATCTTCTCAATATTTCGGGGTGAGTACAACAAATTAAGGAAGGAACACATTGCGTCAGTCGGGTAAATCTGTTCTTTTCCCAATCCATTATACTCATGCCCTCAACTTTTTGAGAAGATACCAATTCCAATTCTGAAATTAAATTGACGTTCAGTCGGGTAAAAATTTGATTTTCGCGCAAAAGCCCTTACTATTTTTAATGTTTTGGAAAGAACAGCAGGAAATCTCTATAAATATCTGCGCGATAACGCGGTTTTTTCATTCAGAATATGAGATTCTACCTATATTGACACAGAGGGGAATAAATAATATGATGTGAGAAGGGTATCTTCTCAATATTCTGGGGAGACTTGACAAATTTTCCTAATGATACTCGTGTAAAATAAAGTGCTGATGAAATTTATCAAGTCTTGTCCACGATTTAAGATACTCTGCCACAATTGTTGTTGAATAATTCCCGTAAGTTCATATATTCATATATCACTTCAGTATGTTAATCTTGGTTTTGCGGACGGTATAAATGCGGGGATGGTAGCAGATCAGGATGAAATTCTTGTACTATTGAATTAGGATTGTTTAGCGCATGAGGGATGGCTACCACAGCAAGTATCCCTTCAATTTTAATAATGAGACAAAACAAAAAGCTAAAAGCTACCCTATCTTACCTTATCAACCATCAGGTAGCGGTTATAGTAGGCGTGACATTAATAGCGTACACCCTATCGTTACTGCGCTATATACAGATTTATGATGTTCGTGCGTATAACTCAGATTTGCTCTATCTGCCCACATTGTTCAAAGATTTAACTGAATGGGGCGGTCATTTATTTGAATGGCGATTAACACCATCTCCCTATTTCTTCCCCGATATGCTCATTTATTTTGCCTTTGCAACGGTGCTGCCCAACTGGCATATCGCCCTGACCCTTTCGGTATTGATACAGATCGTTTTATTTACTGCAGGATGGGCATTACTTGGACGGCAATTTTTCATAAAAAAAACAGAACGTCTCACCTATACCGCATTTGTTTTTGCCATCGTCTCCCTATTATTTGTGATGCCTGATGCTATCCAAATTATTCAACCACAACATCATATCAGCACACATTTTGGGGTAATGTTACTACTGCCATATCTGTTGGCCTTGTCATTACAATTACTTAACAACCGTTTTAACTTTCGTCAAACGCGTTTCGCTTGGACAGCGTTGATCGTATTGCTTGGATTACTGGCTTTGTCTGATGCGATTGTTTATATACAAATTATACTGCCCCTGCTATTGACTATATTTCTTATGGGTTTAATTAACAAGATAAAATGGAGAGCGGTTGGTGCAATAACAAGTAGTATCGGCCTAATGATACTACTCGTCTATCTATTACGAACGTGGCTGATCAGATATCCACCAACTCCTGTTGTCAAACATGGAGTAGAAACGATTAACAGCGCATTCACTGCATTCAGCACAGCAATAGTTCAAAATTGGCAGGGGGACAAGCAGATCGTTTTGACTGTCTTGCTCATCGCTCTTGGTATACATTCGGCACTCATATTATTATCCATTCATTTGGCGGCTAAACAGCAAAAATTCAATCCTGTGTGGAGCTTCTTGAGCTTATTTTTTGTTATTTCTATTTTGTTGTCGGTAACGGCCGTTATCGGCACATCTCTATTCCAAAACCAAGCCAATTTCCGATACCTCTATCCGCTCACCGTTCTGCCCATTTACGCGCTCATGCCGATCGCTTTCTATGCGTTGCATTATCTAAAAATAGATAGATTTATTCCTTTATTGTTAGCATTGATTATTATAAGCACACAAGCAAAAGCGTTAACAGAGATAAACGCTCTCAATACATATCAGGAGTATTACCCGCCATTGGCAGTCTGTATAGATAATGAAGCGGCCAAACGAGGATTACACTCTGGTGCCGGCACATATTGGGATGCCAAATATATCTCTATGTTATCGAAATCAGACGTAAAGATAGTGCAGCTATCATCTGAACTTTGGCCGTATGTTTGGATAAATAACCCTGAGTGGTACGGCCGTTTTCCGCCTCAATTTGTACTTTTCAACCCCGGTGACCCCCGTTCGATAGATATGGCACGGCTCATCAATTTGTATGGCTACCCGCAAGAAATAGTAGATTGTAATACACGCGAATTATGGGTTTATAATCGCCCTGAAGATATGCGTTTCCAAAACGTCCTTGCTGACAATGCACTATCAATAAATTGGTGTCCTTCTGATGTAGCTATAGAAATCCCTGCCTATGTTTGGTATGTTCCCAAAGATGCGGCAATACCCATTGGCACGGCTCTCATAGCTGACAACAAGCAAGGCATCGTTGCTGAAGGAGCATTATTACAACAAAGTATAGGAGAGTATTCCTCATTACTACCAAAAGGACAGTATGCACTTGGCGTACAGTATGAATATGAAGGGGAGATTGTGAATGAGCAAGTTGTAGCAGACCTGCTCGTAGGATTTTCTACAGTCGGCAATGCAGACGAAGGAATTGATTGGCATGAATACCAATTATCAGCCATTAACAGAACATCCCCCATTACCTTTGATCTCGATGGAAAACAAATTCTATGGATTCGCCTGCATTTTCGGGGTGATGGTAAATTTACATTACATAAATTTGAAATGCAGAAACAGTCCGTATCCAGTTGGCCGCAACTGTGCCGTTAAGGTTGCATAATCGAGATAGCTATAAATAAAGAGCAGGTAATCAAACAATAAGAAGATGGCCGCAAAAACGATAAAAGCACTATTTCACAACAGGCTCTTTTCTGTAGAATCACGGCATCATTCCTCATATTTCTTGAAAAGAAGAAACCCCTCTGCATCAGATAAAAGCTCATAAGACAGATCAGTTCTGATATCATTAATGATATTTCCGTACTCAACAGGCGACATAGGCCAATGAAACCGTTCTGTATCCAAGAAAATATACGCTGCATCATTACGCTCTGGCAACATTGTAATATCATGCGTTCTATCTAAATGAGGAATAAGGATCGTTTGAGCGGCAATAGTTACATTAGGTGGAATACTTTCAACTAATTGATGCCCTACAATGTCATGTTGAGAAATATCAAATGCTTGCATAAATTCTAGGTAAAATTCTACATTCATCATAAAAAGATAGGTAAACAGTATCATTATAATATGATGCTTCTGAGGAAATTTATCCAATATCCTCTTCATACCAGCAATAAATGCAACAAATAAAAAGGGCAAGACAGGTAATGCATAATAGCTATCAAGGTATTGTTGCTTAACAAAATTTGATGTGTTATTTAACAAAAATGGAGGGAGAATCAATAAGGTTTGTGGAAGACCTGCAAAAGGTACAAAGCCTAATGGAGCCGATATTCCCCACAACGTCTTAAAAAAAGATTCTCCCACTATCATTGATGGATGAGTCAAAAATCCCCATATTATTTGACCATAGGTTTGACCATATTGGCTCCATCGATCTAAAAAGCGAGAGGGTTGATACCCATCGGGAAAACTCATGGGAATGGCAATTTTTAAGGCAAAAACAAACCATAGGCCAGACAGAAGCATTGTAGCGATCCCAACTTTCCATTTTTTCTCAACAACAGCAATATACCCGCCATACATGAACAAATAAACAGGCATGTCTTCTTTGCACGCTAAGGCTAAAATAAGAAAAACAAAGTATAAAACAAGCTTGTTTCTTCGTAAAGATAAAATCAACGAAAAAACAAAAAAGGGTACAAATATCTCATGATGAAAATCAAACATAAATCCGTTTATGAGATATTTATAATTGAGATAAACTAACACAATACCAAATGGGATCAGCGCATTTGCAAAGGTGTCTTTTGCTAAATAAAAGAGAGGGATAAGAGCTAATGTAAGTGCCAAGGCTTGAACAATTAGCAACAGTGCTGGACTATCATATAAGAGATATAGAGGAAGGATACCTAGCAAAATGGGGGCAAAATGTTCACTAAAGAAGTTCCGTCCCAACCATTGCGTATACATAAAGTCCCCTTTCAATGTATTGGAGAGTGCAGAGTCATACATTGAAAGATCGAATGCTCGTGTATGGAATGTATAATGTTGTGAAAGTTTTATCCATGAAGCGCATACAAAAAAAACAGTGACGATACTTATGATCCCGTACCGTGTATTCAAAAACCATTCTATCCGTTTTACCAGTTGATACTTATCTCGGTAACTTTTTTCCCATACCTTCAAGCTGAGAAGCACAATAAACAGTCGGAAAGGGGGATGCACATGGTGTATGCCCATGCTTATTTTACCAATATGAATATCAAATTCCCCTAGAAGTATAATATATGCTATTAATCCCAAAGTAAGTATTAATAGTCCCGTTATTAGGCTGTCCCATCCTTTATTATTTTGTAATGACATACGCCCTTTCGTATCTTCTCAAAAATTGGGGGCATGATTACAAGGTATTAGGAAAGGAACAAATTTGCTCGACTGACTCAATTTATTCCTTTCCTCACTAGTTGTTCTCACCCCAAAGTGTTGAGAAGATGCACCCTTTCTTTAATTTGTTGTATTCACTATTATGTAAAGCAAGCTGGTGGAGTTCTAAACCATGCCAAATACATTATTTTGTAATGATTGGCAGGTAAGTATGTGAAATATCACCCACATACAGTTTTACGTTAACTGTTTGCGAGCTATTTTGTACATGTTTGCCATCAGCCATGGCTGATAGGATAACAGTGCCTAGATTATGCCATTGATCGACAGCATAGCTACTAGTATCAACAGTAAAATCTGCTGATTCGGATTTGCCGCCTTGTACTGTACCAGCGAGTGGTACGACTGAAACGGTTGGCGTATTACTTTTATCAATACTCCACGCAAAGGTTCCTCCGCCGATATTAGCAACTGTCATGTTGGAAGCGGCTATTTTTTCTGGGGTTCCCTTTTGATGGAGGAAGTACACATCACTTACTGGGTTTAGTTTTGGCAATACTGCATAGCCTGTGTGTGCTGAATTTTGTTGAGTGGCCGGCCATGGACGGCTGGATGATGCACTGCTCACTTCGTCAAAAATGTAAACGGCCGCTTGCCCCCTGCTTGCGCCGCCGACTACAGTTTCCAAGAAGCCATCTCCATCCAGATCATCTATGTAAGCGGAGGTGCGAATATCAGAATTCGTGGTTCTGGATATGTCAATTGCTCCATGACTGCCATTATGCTGCACCACAATAATACCTTGTATGGACCATGAGGTTAGAAGGATTTCTAAATCGGCATCCGCATCTATATTGGCTACTGTTGCAGCAAAAGGCAGATCGTATGGTGTATCAAACGGAAATCCTGATATGTTTTGTCCGTTTTCGTCCCAAGCGTAGAGTCTTTTACAAGGTGAAAGCTCACCGCAATTAATAATAACGTCCAAGTCTCCATCATTATCTAAGTCGGCCAATGCGGGGGATGCGGACATAACGTTATTTGTAGATACAGGCCAGCCATTAACGGGTGTACCGTCTGCATGCCAAGCGTATACTAGCTTCCCGTTCTGGTATCCTCCGAAGGGGCCTGTTCCGACAACGATTTCTAAATCACCATCTCCATCTATATCTCCTATGGCTGGTGATGATCTGATATTTTGTTGGGTGACGAGAGGGAAATTGGGGACTAAAGAGCTGTCTCCATTTAATGCCCACAATGTAGCTAATGTATAATCAGGCGGGGTGTATGGGGGAACATCTCCTCCCCAAGGGGGGCTGTTGTTACCAATGATAATTTCATTCTTTCCATCTGCATCAATATCAGCGATGGCGGCGGATGAACGGCCGCCGCGCAATATAACATCGCCGCTTTCTCGTTGAATAGGCCAACCATCAACTTCGGAACCATTATGGTGAAAGGCGCGAATCCGTCGATCGTATGCCATCGTAATGATCTCCAAATCCCCATCTCCATCTATATCCCCTAATGTTGGTGCGCCCTCTATTCCATCAGGAATACCATCGGCCACATTGCCAGCAGCTCCTGCGCCCATCGTATCTGGCATAATAAACGGCCAGCCTGATTTGACTTCCCAGTCTGAGCCAGTGGGGGAGTTTAATTCATACACAATGATACCGCCGTTATAGTTAACACTATCCATCATGCCGCCAGTAGTTATAACGATTTCTAGTTGACCATCGTTGTCAATGTCGCCTAGGGAAGGGGATGATTCGATATGACCGATTGATTGCGGCTGGAATGGAGGTTGTAATGCTGCGTTAATATCGCTGGCTGTTTGATGGCTCCATACGACCGTCCAACTATCATTGATATAAGATAGAATGTATAACATGCCGTCTTCTGCGCCGACTACGATTTCTTTACGGCCGTTTCCATTTAAATCTCCAGCCACAGGGGAGGACAGCATTATTCGTCTTCCTCCCAGCA
This sequence comes from Anaerolineae bacterium, assembly GCA_015486215.1. Classification (GTDB taxonomy): domain Bacteria; phylum Chloroflexota; class Anaerolineae; order Promineifilales; family Promineifilaceae; genus S016-13. The sequence continues at coordinate 28,041 of WFSA01000022.1, forward strand.
GTACTGTTTGAGAATGGGGGGCAGCGCGCAGCAAGCGTGTCTTGCTATGGCCGTGCCAAACGGTAAAAGATACAATTACTACTAATAAAGTGAACAGTATTAAATTAAATGGTTTTCTTAACATACTTTAACTCCAATACCTTTCAAATAAGGAGTTTAGCGGTCAGAATCGCCGTGTTTTTTTGCCGTTTACTCTGGCAGCAATGTTCCCAATACCGCTAAACTCTTGCTACTTTCGGCTTATTTGAAAGGTATTGACTTTAACTCCTAACTCAAAGGGGTGAAAGCTTCTTTAAACACATTATACAAAAGAACAATCACCAACAATATTGTAAAAATACTCACAAACTTTCATCTCATCATAACAATCTCTATTATCAATAATATCCATGATAGGACAATCCCACCAAAAAGCCATTTCTTGAGTATAGATTTGCTTTCTAACAAAATTAACATACCGAACAAATATACTTCTGAAAGAACCCGCAGAAATGCCCAATCTTCAACCCAAACATTTCGGGTAAGTGAAAATACAAGTGCCGCAAACAATAACCAAGATATTTTTACAAAAGGCTTGACCGTAGAGCACAAAAACACACGCATCACTACGAACATAAATAAAGCTATAAAGAATAGTTCCACAAGCCATACTTGTTGCACTCGCCAATCTGAGACAATAAAATTATCAACACCTGTACAGAGAGGTGGTTGAAAAGGCAATGTTTGTTGTAGGTTTCCTGTTGCTGGGAAGATGTTGCAAACAAACTGCGATATACCAACTAATGGAAAGCCAATATTCGCACCTGCCACTGCTCCTGTCACAGATGCAGTAGTCCATATAGCTTTCAACCACACTTGCCAAAGAAAATAGGTGATAATTGGTATAACAACAGGAAACCATATATTTTGAGAATGCCGTCGTTGACGCATAAAGAGGTTTTCAAAAAGTAGTCCAAATGACACAACAAGAGCAGTTTCTTTCGTAAGGATAGCAAAAGTTAACAGTATACCTGCCAAAAATTGGCGATGATGGCGTAAAGCTAGAATGGTTGCAAAAAGGAAAATTATTTCGACAATTTCAGTAGTATCACGAACAATTACAAGTAAAAAACCAGGAAAAAGGGTAAATATAATTCCCCAAATTGCATGTAAATTTAGCAAGTGTACGTACTTCGCACCAAGCCAAGCAAGAATACATAATGATATGAAATTGACAGCTATTAAAGATATTGGCAACAATGTTGGATGCCCAAATGAAAATAACCATCCCAAGAGTGGATATACTATACGTTGTTGTCGGTATGCTGGTATATCAATAGTTATTCCCTGATCAGTTCGCAAGGTTGTGAATGGTGTTAATGCCAGGCGATAGTAAAATTGTCCATCATAACCTCCTGAATTTTGAAGAACACTTAAATTAGATGGGGCTGCATCAGCATCTACAAAAACATCCCCAGCTGTAACAAAAACTGAAAAATCATAATCATGTTTTAACAATACTAAATTCAGAAAAACAGCATATAAGGTAGCAACAATAATTAATGGCACAATCGGTTTGTCACTTTTTTGTTGATAATTCATAGAAAAGTCTCTGTAATCATCCTGTATTACGGCCGTTAGGCAACCCCATCTTTTGCAACACATCCTGTAATAATGCTTCTACATGATCTGGTGCAAAAAACTGAAGGCGCCCCTGCTGCTTTTTTATGATTTGTTGGCGAACGGCCGTGTCCGAAATCATTATATGCGCCATCTGTGCAACTTCTGCATATCCTAACTCACCAAATAGAATGCCAGCATCTCCCAATGTCTCTGGAATGGCGGCTGCATCATGCGCTAAAATAGGTACATCAAAATACATACTTTCAATTAACGGCACACAAAATCCTTCATGATGGCTGGCTGTAAGGTATAAATCAGCACATTCGTAATATGTTTTGAAAGCGGCTTGAGAAACACGGCCGCTAAATTTCACCTGTTCCTGTAATCCCAATTCCGTAACCAACTCCATCAATGCGTTCTTATACGGGAGCATATTATTCGATCCCACGATATTGAGGCGGGAGTTAGGGTTAATATGCTGATTGTATACATAAAAAGTGCGTATTACTTCCTCAACAGCCTTATTAGGGACAACACGCCCAACAACCAACCAATTGACAATATCAGATTGTTTGAGATTTTTCTTTACTTTTGCATCAATTGGAAGGGCCTCAAACTGTTCTAATGTGAGAAAAATCGGTAAGACGGCCGTTTTGTCTTCATCAAATCCCGCTGCAATCAATTCCCGCCGATTAAATTCTGAATCACCTAAAGCCAAGTCACACTCGCTTAAACTGCTCAATGCCAAACGACCAACTTGACACAGCCGCATTTTTATCTTGTCCCAGCCATGATAAAAATGCGAGGGGGTGATATTATGATAAATCAATAATGTACGGCCTAAGGCAGCCCGGAAAAAGTCCATACTATAATGA
>WFSA01000023.1 GCA_015486215.1 Anaerolineae bacterium
ACAAGATGAGGGGAAAAATGCGCGTGCGAATCATGGCGGACAGTATAGCAAGAACAAGTCACACAACCAACCGCTATTTAGAAAAGGACAACAGATTAAGAAAAGAACAAATTGACCCGACGGACGCAATTTATTCCTTCCCTAATTCGTTATACTCATCCCGAAATATTAAGAAGATACCTCATTATTACTTTACTCTTCCACTTGCCACCAATCACGGGCAAAAACATAGCCAACAGAGAGCATCCCGCCAATAATAGCGGCTAAAATTATGGAAACTAATGTGGATGAGTTTTCTGGCTCTTCAGGAACGGCCGCCTTGCTGACTAAACGTATCCCGCTATCCACATTTTGCGAAGCAATACGCTCCTCTTCAACTTTGCGAGAAAGCACAGACACCGTTTCATTCAAAAGGTTCTGCTTTTGCATCAAACTATTTAATTCAGCTTCTATACTCTGTTTTTCCTCTTGCAAAACTAAAATTTGAGGGGGCAGCGCATCTAAATCTTCTTCAATTTGCGCCTGTTGCGAATCAATCGTTGCTATAAGCGCATCTAACTGCGCGATCTGTTCTGCACGGCCTATTTCGCTGATCTCTGATTCCGCATTCGCTTGCAATTGAATAGTAAAATCATTTTGAGCATCAAATACCTGTGTATTCAAAACGAGGATTGTCAACTGTTCAGCCGCTGATAATGGGCCGGATTGCTTGCCCAATTGGACGCGAAGTGCGGTAATACTGCCCATTAAACGGGTGAGTTCATTCTGTTGTTTCAGATATTTGACCTGAGCCGTATTAAGCGCGTTTAATTTATTGGTCACAACAGATGCGCTATTATTGCTTTGAAAATCCACCAATTCTACCGTCGTCTCTTCCTGACTAATGAGTGTTGTTGCTAACTGTTCTTCCAAAAAAGCGAGTTGCTGATCATTTTGTCCACTGTAGAACGCATGTACATCTGTGATTGATTGTGCCGCCCACAAATTGACGACTTCTGCCGTCCGTCCAGGATCGGCATAGGTAACACTCAATTCTACGATTTGCGAATTTTTATCCGTCTTCGCTTCAACCAGCTTACGCATATCAGCCAATGTCACAACACCGTCAAGAGGGGGATTAATACTATTGAGCAGTTGCTGTAACGCATCATCGCTGGTAGCAATGCTGATATAGGTTGGAATATTTCCCCCGTTTACAGCTGCGACGATATTGGCGTTGGGATCAAGTTGGATTTTTGCTTGAGGGTCTGTTTCAGCAAGCAACGCGGTTGCTTGATAGGATGAAGGCATTAGCTTGGCGATGATCAAAGCAACAACAGCAAAGCCAACGGCCGTTCCCACAATAAATTTCCACTGTTTGAGCATAAGCTCTATAAACGGCCGTAAATCAAATTCCTCGTATTCGTATTCCATAAAAATAGGTCACACCATCATATAAAGACAGTATGCGTCAATTGGTAATTCTCATCCAGATAAAATGCAGAAGGCATCGTCAGCTTGTGCCAAAATTCAATTGGATTTAGGGTGGGGTTGTGATGGCAAATAAACAGTGTGATAACAGTGCCGTGAGAAACAACGGCAGTCATCTTCTTCTGAGGCAATGCAGCGACAGCCCGACTAAAACGGGAGAACGCTTCTGTTGCACGCTCCCGTCCAAAAACAAGTTGATCTGGATTTGTAAAAAAATCAGCGATTTTAGCTTCAAAATCAGCACGGCTGGGATAATACGGCACACCTGTGCGATCATGTTCCTGTACACCAACAATAGTTTGGCATCTAATTCCAAACTGATCGGCAAGGATACGCCCTGTCTCCACCGCTTTATCTTCTTCGCTATTGTACAGCCTATCGGGGGGGATGGGTAATTTATGGGCGAAGCGTTTTGCTTGCAAACGGCCGTCCACCGTCAATCCCCACTCATACGACAGAATAGCAGCGGAAACGGCCGTTTCCGCATGACGAATCAAAAGCAATCCAGCCACTATCTACTCAATAAAAGCCGATTCCGACTGCTCACCAGCCATCATTAAGCCCAATTCAGCCGCCGTTATCTCATCACTATTAACAATGCCCATAATCTGACCATGAAACAGGACAATAATACGATCAGACATCGCCATCACCTCATCCAAATCTTCGGAAATAAGAATAGTAGCTAATCCTTCAACCCGCCCCTTGAGCAATTGAGCATGAATATACTCCGTCGCCCCGATATCAACACCTCGCGTCGGCTGGGCGGCGATGAGGACGCGCGGATCGCGGGCTAATTCGCGGGCTAAAATTAACTTTTGGATATTGCCGCCAGATAAATTCTTGATCGGCGTTTCGCGGCTGGGCGTTTTGATATTAAAATCTTGGATCAATCTGCGGGCGTGATCAGAAATCACCTTAAAGTTAAGGAAAATACCATTAGAAAACGGTGCGTTCACGTTATCCTGCAAAATAGCGTTTTCCTCAACGCTGAAATCTTTGATCACACCGTCGTGCATCCGTTCTTCAGGAATATAGGAGAGGCCGGCATTGATCATTTGCAATGGAGCAAAACCAGTCACATCATTGCCATCCATGAGTACACGCCCGCTACTGATTTTTTGCAGACCAGCGACGACTTCGGCCAACGGCCGTTGTCCATTTCCAGAAATCCCCGCAATACCAACAATCTCACCAGAACGAATCTCCATCGAGAGATTCTTCAATATCTGTTGCCCATCATCATTAAACGCATCTACATTTTCTAACTTTAGACGCACTTCGCTGACAGTGACCGGCGGCCGTTCACGCGTCAACACAACTTCGCGCCCAACCATCATCGCCGCCAATCCCTCTTTATCAATATCAGATGTTTGCACAGTGCCGATAGCTTTGCCGTCACGCAAGACGGTTACGCGGTCAGTCAGGGCAAATATCTCATGCAATTTATGTGAAATGAAAATGAGGGCATGGCCATCAGCAACCATCTGTTTGAAGATGACGAACAGGTCGTCTACTTCTTGGGGGGTTAAAACGGCCGTTGGCTCATCCAATACCAGCAACGCTGCCCCGCGATACAACGCCTTCACAATCTCAACCCGCTGCCGCTCGCCAACAGCCAATTTAGAAATAACAGCATTAGGGTCAACATTCAACCCATATTTTTCTGTCAATTCAAGAATACGCGCTGACACAACATCCAAATCCAGACGCAAACCGCGTGACGATTTCAATCCCAGCGCAACATTTTCAGCGACAGTCAGATTATCCACCAACATAAAATGTTGATGAATCATTCCAATCCCATAATTGAGCGAATCAGTCGGAGAATTAATGCTGATTGGCTCACCATTGAGCAATATCTCTCCCTCTTCTGGCTGATAAAGACCATATAGAATTTTCATCAGCGTACTTTTACCCGCGCCATTTTCGCCCAATAGCGCATGAATCTCACCCGCTTTCACATCAAAATCGACATGATCGCTTGCCAATACGCCGGGAAATTTTTTCACGATACCGCGCATTTCTAAGGACTCAATACGCGGTAATCCAGAAGGAAGAAGGTTGTTTTTATCGTTCATAATATTGAAAAAGTATATTCGTATCTTCTCAATAAATCGTGGACAAGACTTGACAAATTTCATCAGCACTTTATTTTACACAAGTATCATTAGGAAAATTTGTCAAGTCTCCCCAGAATACTGAGAAGATACAAAGTTGTTTACAAGCACTCCCTTAAGTTTACGAATATAGCTCTGCTAATTACGTGGTTCAGCAACGATCTCGATACTGCCATCAATGATGCCAGCTTCGGCAGCTTGAGCTGCTTCTACAGCTTCGGCCGGTAAACTATCCGCATATACCATCTTTTGTCCACCATTCTCCAATGTTAACTGGTAAACCAAACCGCCATATTCGCCAGCTTGGTTAGAGGTGATAATGCCCAACAAAGTCGGCACCCAATCATATAAAACAGTAGCTACAACAGTATCTGGAGCTAATGATGTTTGATCAGATTGCACGCCCATCCATGGAACACCTGCATTTTCAGCGACACCAACAGCACCAACAACCTGTTGTGCAGAGCCTGTCAAAACGTCCGCTCCAGCAGCAATATGCGTACTGGCTGCTTCAGCGGCCAACGCAGTGTCGCCAAATGAACCAGTAAAGGAAACATTCACCTGAACATCAGGATTCGTATCACGCACACCAGCAACAAACCCATCTACATGAAGTTTTGCATCACCCGCATCAACGGGTCCAACCAAACCAATAATGCCGGATTCCGTCAGGCTGGCGGCCAATACACCGCTGACATAACCACCTTGCTCCAAACGCGGATCATAGGCAAACACATTCGTTACACCTTCTGCCTCACCAACATTAGTAGTTGTTCCCCAAGCAAAACTCGTTTCGGGGAAGTCGGGGGCGATTTCAAATAAGGATGAACCATATTGTGCACCGTGGGCAATGATAATGTTATACCCGTCAGCTGCATAGTCGCGGATAGCTGCAGCGGCATCAGTGACATTAAACATATTCTCACTGAAAACAATTTCAAAATTATCTTCGCCATAATACTCTTGCAATACGACGAGTGAATCGTACATAGATTGGCTCCATGCCAAGTCTGTCGTAGTAGAAGGCATGACAAGGGCAACACGAACAGGAGCAATCTCTGGATATTCCATCATTGCCTCATCATCAGTCTCCATTACTTCACCTGCTATAGCAGCCATCACATCAATATCACCAGCAGCGATGGCCGCGGCAGCCTCTTCAGCGGCCGCAATAGCGTCAGCATCAAGTGAATCAGCAAAATCCATAACCAAACCGTTGTTTGCCAATGTCAAGGCATATGCAGAGTTGCCATATTCTCCAGCTTGATTTTTCTGAAGAATACCACTTAAAATACCATCCCAATCATATAATTGTGAAGCAACAACTGTTTCAGGGGCAAGGGAGCTTTGATCAGATTGAGTTCCCATCCAAACAACGCCTTGTTCTTCGGCCACGCTGATTGCACCGACAACTTGTTGCGCAGAGCCTGTCAACACATCCGCACCAGCAGCAATATGGGTATTAGCAGCTTCAGCGGCTAAAGCGGTATCGCCAAAGGAGCCTGTATAACTAACGTTAACTTGTATATTGGGATTGGCAGCCATTGCACCAGCAACAAAACCATCAATGTATAGTTTTGCATCGCCAGCTTCAACAGGGCCAACCACACCAATAATGCCAGATTCAGACAGTCCAGCAGCCAGAACGCCGTTGACGTAGCCGCCCTCTTCGGCACGGGCTTCATAAGCAAAGATGTTCTCAATACCTTCATCTGCACCAGTGTTGGTAGATGTTCCATAAGCAAACGTCGTCTCTGGAAAATCAGGGGCGATCTCGAACAAGGATGTACCATATTGCGTGCCATGTGCGATAACAACATTATAGCCATCAGCCGCATAATCACGGATAGCAGCCGCAGCATCGGTCACATTGAACATATTTTCACTGTATGCCAATTCAATCGCATCTTCGCCGCCAGCTTTTTCCTGCAAACGCAGCAATGAATCATAAAGTGCCTGACTCCATGCTAAATCATTAATAGTGGACGGCATCACAATAGCGATACGGATAGAGTCCAATCCTTCAACATCAGCCTCAGCTTCTACGTCTTCAACAGCAGCTTCCGTCGGTTCAACTTCAACCTCCTCTGGAGCATCTGTTGGTTCAGCAACGACAGGCTCTTCTACAACTTCTTCAACTGCTGGCTCATCACCGCCGCAAGCAACTAAAGCCAACATCAAAATTAATGCCAACATCAATAATACTTTCTTCATTTTCTTCTCCTTTAATCTATATGACAGCGACAGGCAGGGCACGGAAGGTTCTCATTGGTTTGGAGAACGGATACCCCGTACCTATCACTATCTTTAATTTTCACCACGCTTAAACGGTTTTGTCAAAGCTGCTGGCTGCATAGAACGTCGGAACGGTAATGCAAGGGCGATGATCGTCAACAGATATGGCAGCATAACAGCCACATCCGACGGGATATTCAGATCAAGTACTTGTACCCATAATTGCAAAGCGTTAATGGTACTAAACAGCAACGCGCCTAACAGCACACCGCGCGGTTTCCAACTGCCAAAATACACAAGAGCAACGGCGATAAAGCCCATCCCATTCGTCATGTTTTCTTGGAATAAACCAAGTAACGAAATGGAAAGAGATGCCCCAGCAATGCCAGCTAAAGCTGACCCAACCATCACGGCCGCATAACGCACGGCCGTCACACTCACACCCAGCGAATCAACCGCCTCTGGATTTTGCCCCACAGAGCGGACATTCAATCCCCATGTCGTCTCATTCAACATCCATGCAGCAAAGGGAACAAGCGCAAATGCTGCATATGTCACAATGCTGTGACTAAAAAATATGTCGCCTAAAACGGGGATTTCTGACAAGCAGAGCATATCGCTTACACAAAATGTTAATTCAGAGAATCCATTAACACTGACAACATTGCCAACCATCGTTTTAAACAATAAACTGGAAACGCCAGCCCCAAACATAAACAGCCCAATGCCGCTAATACCCTGTTGCGCTTGAAAAGTAATACTAGCAATTGCCATCAGCAATCCCATCATTGCACCAACTATAAGAGCAGCTAATAAGCCAATCCACGGATTATCAGTTTGCATCGTGGCATAAAAGCCAAAGAATGCGCCCATCAACATGATGCCCTCAACCCCGAGGTTAAGAACGCCAGCCCGTTGTGAAATCGTCTCGCCAATAGAGGCAAAAAGATAGGGAGTTGCCAAACGAATACCAGAATGGAGGATGCCTAAAATAATAGCGGCCATTGTTAAATTTTCGCTCATGCGTCCACCTCCTCATCTGCGCCAGCTTCTTTGAGGCTTTCTTTCATCTTCTCAACAATAGCCAAATCATCATCCCCATCAGTAACAGAAACACGCCTATTCTGCCGTTTCTTCACCAGATAATCGGTACTGACAACAAAAAGGACAACGAGACCAAGTATAGCCACAATCAACACTTGAGGAATTTGCATCGCACGCTGCATTTTGTCACCACCGACAAGCAAACCGCCAAAAAGGATAGATGAAGGGATAATGCCCAACGGATGCAATTTACCGAACAAGGCAGCCACAATACCCGCAAACCCATATCCAGCAGAAACGGCGACGGGTTCAAACATGCGATGATGTAAGCCGAGAATTTCGACTGCACCAGCCAAGCCGGCAAACGCGCCGCTCAATGTCATCGACATTACCATCGTCTGCTTGACATTCATGCCTGCATAACGAGCAGCATGACGGTTCAAGCCAACGGCGCGAATACGATAGCCAATGGTTGTACGCCACAGCAGAATATAGACCAAAACAGCCATAACCACTGCGAAAATAAAACCACTGTGAAAGCGTGTCGGATCTACAAACAGCCCGTATATTTCTTTTGTGAACCCTTCCAGCCCCAAATTTTTGGCCGATTCAGTGAAGCCGAACCATTTTGCCATGTCGGTGAAACGGGGCATATCAGCGATGCGTTCTAATCGTGCTGATTGGGGGATATTTGTGCCAGCTGCAACTTCGGCAGGATCAATCATGGGGCCGCGCAATAGGAAAAATCCAATCTGTATGGCAATTTGATTCATCATAATTGTGGACAGAATCTCATTGACTCCTAGTTTCGCTTTGAGAAAACCAGGAATTAAACCCCATATGCCGCCCATAAATGCACCACTAATCAGGCCAATAATGATGATAAACCAGCCGGGTAATCCTCCTCCAAGCTGCAAGCCAACCCAACTGGTAAATAATGCGCCGACGATAATTTGCCCTTCGGCCCCAATATTGATCATGCCTCCACGAAAAGCGATAGCGATACCAAGCGCGACAAGCATGAGCGGCACAGCTTTAACAAGCGTGTCTGCTAGGCCATTCTTGTTGCCGAACGCGCCGACAATCATTGCTTTATATGCTTCGAGTGGATTTACGCCTTGCCAAAGGAGAAACAGCGCACCAATGGCAAATGCGAGTAAGATAGCGAATAGGGGTAGAAGAGCATCTATGAGTCGATCAAAAAATTGTCGTTTCAATATGCGTCCTCCGTATTCATTGTATTATGAAATAGTACTATGTTAGATTTATTGTTATTCATAACAAGTCAGAGTATTTGTAAAAACATCTAAATTATGATTTTTCCTTGATCATCGTAACAAGATGCTGATATTAGGCCAATAATTCCCATAATTTTTACCCCCTGTATACGGGAATACGGCACATAATAACTATATACGCGGTTTCAAGAAACAGCGTGGCATTTGTTTCTTAACGTTTATATGTATCTTCTCGATAAATCGTGGACAAGACTTGACAAATTTCATCAGCACTTTATTTTACACGAGTATCATTAGGAAAATTTGTCAAGTCTCCCCAGAATACTGAGAAGATACTTTATATCTACATTAGGTCATTTCTAAATTTAAATTACCCAAAATTTTATTTGTCATGAATGGCCTTACAGGAATGTATCAGCCAAAATGCGTATCTTCTATAAAGTTGCAAACGTGCGGGAACTGCTATTATCAGAATGATAACGGGACAGAGTTCCTGTTGCAGATGATCTACAATGAGTTAGCGTATAGCATATATCCAAAATTCATCCCAAGTATGATTAGTCCCAACAGTATAATCCAATATATTGTCCATGGGGCGGAATCGCGATCTGTTTTGTCTATATTGTTGATATGGGATGGTTTGAGAAAAACAGCGAGGATGGCGGCCGTTGACAGCATGATAAATGTAACTAAGTTCGTCCCTTTGGCAACAATTTTGCCATTTACCAATACGTCACCGGCGGGCGGCCAAAACATATGCGAAGCCATCACGCTGAGCGAGCCGACGAGGAGAAGGATGAGAACGGCCGTTCCCCACGCAGGCCATTTGTTGTGGGATGGATCATATGCGCCATCGCTCTTGCGCCCTTTGTTTTTTGCCGCTAATTTGCCTTTTTCTTGTGCGGCTAAAACGGCTCTATTTTCAACATAAGCGTCACTCGCTTCTTCATTACCGATTATCTTAGCAAGCATAATGTACGCCACACCGATCCCTGCACCAACGACCACAATCAATATCATCGCCCCACCCGCTATTGCTGCCATCGCTATCGTAGAGGGGACTTCGCCTAAAAGAGGCATCTCAACATATACGGTTTCGACTGGGACGGGAACGGTATTGCTGCCACTACCCGTCAGGGAAGGCCATAACGCTGCGAACAATGCTGTTGCTAGCATGAACAGAAAAATAAAAATCCAAGTTAACGTACTCTCTTTTTTATTCAAGGGGGATCTCCTGTCAATTCTTATTTGATGATGCTCTATTGGTGAATGATCAATTAAGCGGATTCTAGCATACTCTCTTTAAGGGGCAAAGACGTGATATATTACGGATCTGCAAAGTTCTGCGGCATTGGTTAAAAACTAATGCCTGGCATAAAGAACACCCTCTAGCTTTTCCGCCCGACATGAACGGCAATCGTGCCAAACATGAACAGTCGATAGCTCACATTCTCAAATCCCGCTTGCCACATCAAATTTTCTAATTGGGATGGGGTTTTGAACTGTTGCGTACTGTCGGGCAGATAGCTGTAGGCTGATGCGTTGTCAGAAAGCAATTTGCCCAATGTGGGGATGACATAGTTAAGGTGAATACGGATAAACGGCCGTAATACATTTTTCTTAGGCGGGCTGGACTCCAGCACGACGACGCGCCCGCCCGTTCGCAAAACCCGCAATTGCTCTCGTAACGCACGCGGCACATCAATCACATTCCGCATCAAAAAGCCCGATGTCACCGCATCAAACGTCCCCTCAGGAAAAGGTAAAGCCAACGTATCGGCCACCGACCATTGCACCCCTGCCCGTGCGGGGCTCTCTTTCCCCGCCTGCATCATTTCAATCGTAAAATCCGCCCCGACCGAATGAATAGTCGGCTGTTGATGCAATCCTTCTTGAGCGATGTCACCCGTGCCGGTGGCAATGTCTAGCAGACGGCCGTTTTCAGGCAATTCCGCCTGTTCAATCACATACCGCCGCCATCTCGCATCCTGTCCGGCCGTCATCAGCCGATTCATCAAATCATACTGCCCTGCAATCCGTGCAAACATATCCTGCACATAATCAGCCCGTTCTTGTCCTTCCAAATGTGCCATTCTATTCCTCGTAAATTCCTTTGCCCATTGACAATTGACAATTGACAATTAATAATCCCCCCATGTTTGAATTTAAAATTGACAAAACCGATCCAAGCGGGGCGCGAAACGGCCGTTTTCACACCCCACATGGCATCATCCATACCCCCGTATTCGCCCCCGTTGGCACATTGGCAACCGTCAAAGCGATGCGCCCTGTTGATTTGCGCGATTTGGGCGCGAGCCTCGTCCTCAGCAACACCTATCACCTCTACTTACGGCCGGGTGATGACCTTATCCGCGATTTAGGCGGCCTGCATCAATTTATGGGATGGGATAGCCCCATCTTGACCGACAGCGGCGGTTTCCAAGTATTCAGCCTCAGCAACAGCCGCAAAATCGATCAAGACGGCGTGACATTTAAATCCCATCTCGACGGTTCATTCCATCGTTTTACCCCCGAAAAGAGCATCGCCATTCAACAAAATTTGGGCGCAGACATCATCATGGCGTTCGACGAATGTCCGCCGCCGAATGACCGCGCCTATGTTGAAGAATCATTGACGCGCACACATCCATGGCTGGAACGGTGCGTCGCCGCCAAAACGCGGGACGATCAAGCGTTATTCGGCATCGTGCAAGGGGGGATTTTTCCCGATTTGCGCGAGCAGTCAGCACGATTCATGATCGATCTCGATTTGCCCGGATACGCGATTGGCGGCTTGGCCGTCGGCGAAGAAAAAGCGGAGATGTACGCAATACTGGACACCTTACACCCTATTTTGCCAGCCAATAAACCGCGCTATTTGATGGGTGTCGGCGCACCAGACGATTTAGTCAACGGGGTGTTACGCGGCATTGATATTTTTGATTGCGTGATGCCAACACGCATCGCCCGCCACAATTCAGCCTTCATTCTGGGCGGGCGAATAAACTTACGCAACGCTAAATTCCAGCGCGATCCTAAACCGATTGACAACAGCTGCACCTGCTACACCTGCACAAATTTCAGCCGCGCATACCTCCGTCATCTCGTCAAAGCAAACGAGATTTTGGCGCATATTTTGCTAAGCACGCACAATCTCCACTTCCTCATCAATTTGATGGCACAGATGCGAGAGGCGATTAGCAACGGCCGTCTATCTCAATTCGCCGCCACATTCCTCGCGCACTATGACAAGTAGCAAGTAGGCAAATGTGCAAGTGGTAAGTGTGGTGGTAAGGGAAGGTTCGTAAACAACTTTGGAGTTTCGTCATCGCCCCCCCACCCTAACCCTCCCCCTTTAGGGGGAGGGAACTTGCTCCCTCTCCCTTTGGGAGAG
>WFSA01000024.1 GCA_015486215.1 Anaerolineae bacterium
AAAAAAGAAACAAACAGGGAGTAACGGCCGTTTTCCATGAAAAACAACACCTGAGGTCGCGTCCTTCAATACTTTCTGATGCCTTGCTGATATGGGGAATAATATGTTATCTTTCAACCAGACGAAAGACCTGAGAGGTTTCATCAAAGCCTCTTGCTTTACGCGAGTATCATAAAAAAACTGTCAGGTCTATATATCACGGGAGAGTGTGTTATGTTTCTTGATCCGAATAAACCGATAGCGACTTGCAGCCGTGCCGCGTGTGAGGAGTGTCCTGTCTTTGATACGTTACATTGCCATTTTCACGGGAAAGATTTGGCGATGTTTTTGGCAATCGTCTTTCCCTCCTTCATCATCGGGGGCGTGGGGGTTTACCGTCTCAGTATTTGGTTTTTGGTGCCTTGGGTTATTTTCATCCTGTCCTATTTTGGGCTTATTGAGATACGTGTTATGTGTTCGCATTGTCCTCATTACGCAGAGCCAGGCAATAGCCTGAAATGCTGGGCAAATTATGGCTCGCCAAAATTATGGCGCTATCGTCCCGGCCCCATGTCGTGGATAGAGAAAGCGATATTTCTGGCTGGGCTGATGCTGATTTTTGGGTATCCACTAATCCTTTTCCTGATGGGTGCTAAATGGCTCTTGGTTGCGTTGTATGGGCTTGCCGTGTTGGGGGCATATTTTCTTATGCGGAAGAGGATGTGTTCACAATGTATGAACTTTGCGTGTCCTCTAAATCTTGTAGATGAAGGCGGGAGAAAGGATTTTCTCAGGCAGAATCCACAAATAGGTGCGGCATGGACATTCGAGCGAGACGGTGAAGTATAAACAAAGCAGGTAACAGATGAGTTTGTTTTGAAAACACACCACCAACATACATACCTTGCGTTATTCATTATTTTTTTAGCGTCTTGCACGCTGGCGGCTTCTGATGCTTTGTTGACACGGGGGGGAAACGGCCGTTTACCCCCTGTTGACTTTCCCCCTTTGCGTAGTAAAATGAATTTACAGGCAATAAGTTGGCACAAATACATGGTGAAAATAATGTTAGCAAATAACAGTTTGTCCTTATCCAAATCAATGCGGAAAGATCTCGATCAAATTTTATCTATTCTGATTAAGTATCATGCGAATAAGATACTGCTCTATGGTTCTGTAGCGCGTGGTGATCATAGAGAGGATTCCGATTTGGATATATGCGTAGAAGGTTTGGGTAGTGACTATTTTTTCATGGCTTTGGGTGAATGTATGATGCAGTCTGAACATGCTGTCAGCGTGACAGATTGGGGTAACAGTTCTGGGTATTTCCGGGAACGCATTCTGAGAGAGGGAAAGGTGCTTTATGAGCAAGATTGATTTGAAAAACGAGGTCGGATTTGGCTTGGAGAATCTCAACAAAGTCTACGAGAACATCATTTACATTGCTGAATTGGAAGCTGAAAGCCGATTGGTCGTTCCTGCACTCACCTATGAATGTTTTGGGTATTACAATGCGATTGAGCATCTTATCTTGAGATTGACCAAATATCTGGGGACTTCCACACCAAGCGGGTCATTTTCGCATAAAAGAACATTGACCAACTTTAACGAGTTGGTCAATAGTTTGAATGTACATGTAGACCAGTCAACATTGCCTGCGATTTTAGAGCTTATGGCATTTCGCCATGTGGCGACGAAAATATATGGGTTTCTGATTGATGAAGATAAGCTGAAGGTGATTGTGAGCAGAATTAAAGATGAACATACCAATATCTCGCAACTGATAAGCCAAGTTCTTGAGGTTATCCTCGTCGAAGAAGGTGAATGATGGGGGACAAACGGCCGTTTTTCCCCTCCTCCTCAACCATAAAAAAACAACGAACAGGGAGTAACGGCCGTTCCCCATGACAAACAACACCAGCGGTCGCGTCCTTCAATACGTTCTGATGCTTTGCTGATATGGGGGTAAACGGCCGTTTACCCCTCCTCCTCAACCATAAAAGCAACAAACAGGGAGTAACGGCCGTTTTCCATGAAAAACAACACTGGCAGTCGCGTCCTTCAATACTTTCTGATGCTTGGCTGATATGGTGCAAACGGCCGTTTTCCCCTCCTCCTCAACCATAAAAAAGCAACAAACAGGGATTAACGGCCGTTTTCCATGAAAAACAACGCTGGCGGTCGCGCCCTTCAATACTTTCTGACGCTTTGCTGATATGGGTGTAAACGGCCGTTTTTCCCCTCCTCCTCAACCATAAAAAAACAACGAACAGGGACGGCCGTTTTCCATGAAAAACAACGCTGGCGGTCGCGCCCTTCAATACTTTCTGATGCTTTGCTGATACGGGGGTAAACGGCCGTTTATCCCTATTAACCCGTTCCTGCGAGTGCTGTGGAATCAATTATTACGCGCCAAGTGAAAAGGTGGTGAGGGGGACGAAACGGCCGTTTTTTGTGATACAATGACGTGAAATAATGAAAATTCCAAACAACTCCCTTGCAATCATCCATCCCGATAAATTACGGGGTTACCTGCTTGACGTGGAACATAAACGCGGCAAGAGCAAGGCTGTCTTGTTACATTTATTTGGATACACGCCTGAAAATTGGCGAATTCTAGAAAACGATTTACGGCAGTATCATTTAACGGCCGATGTGACAGCCGTGCGTGAAACGCCTTATGGTAATCGTTATGAAGTACGCGCCTTTTTGAAAACACCAAACGGCCGTTCTTTACTGGTACGCACGATTTGGCAGATTGATACAGGCGCAGAATACCCCCGTTTTATCACGCTATTTCCCGATTAACGGCAAGGAGATATACAATGAACTTTCCTTTATTTGAAGATGTTATTTTACGAGTCGATCTACCCGAAGAAGGTGTCTTGGCGGGTGATGTTGGTGTTGTGGTAGAACGACATGATGTTCCTGAGTTAGAGACTGGATATAGCGTTGAGTTCTTTAATATGTCGGGGGACACGATGGCAGTTGTAACTGTGGCAGGGTCAAATTTACGCCTTCCAGTTGTTGCGGATTTGCCTATGGTGCGTCAATTCCATGCCCCGCGCCCCATGCAAGCTGTTCCGCTTGCGGTTTGATATGAAAAGGTGGGTGAGGGGGGGAACGGCCGTTTGCAAGTTAGGTGTGGCGTAATCTGTATGCTATACTCCTCCCTTAGATTAATTTACAAACACAATCGGCTTTTTACTGTAAATAAGCGGTTTATGCGGAATTATATTCCGCATAAACCACCATATTTCATCTTATGCCGACAATTTTGCCCAAATACGGCTCTTATCCCGAATTACGCCTTCAAAAGTTCGGGATAAGACGGATTTTAGGAATTTATGCGGAACACCATTCGGCATAATACATGAATAAATGGAATGTTTAATGGAAAGTGCAAGAAAAATACTTAGGGAACACTCGTTTTTAACTTTGGCGTTTTACCCTCACCCCAGCCCTCTCCCAAAGGGAGAGGGAGCAAGTTCCCTCCCCCTAAAGGGGGAGGGTTAGGGTGGGGG